>JAIXVG010000406.1 GCA_027483145.1 Planctomyces sp. | reverse complement strand
CGATACGTGCTGAATCTCGGTCACGGTCTGGCCATTGCTCAGGAGCGTCAGCCCCGTGCTCGGATAGACCAGCCGCGACCAGCCGCGTCTTCAGTTCGGCGGCGGTGGTCGTTTGGGTGAAACCGGTGACGGCCGTGCCGTTGACGGTCAAGCTAATCGGCTGCGTGACCTGATTGGCGGAAGTGACCGGCAAGGCCTGAACGGCAAACGACAAATTGGCATTCGGCAACCGCTGGGCGTGAAATGCTCTGGCCCCGTCGTTGAAGGCTGCCACGTCCCCTGGTACCAGCGGGTCAAGCATGATAACCGCGACGAGGGTTTGATCGGTCAGTGAATCTCCAACAGATCGGTTGCCGAGTAGACCTTGTTCGTAGTCCGCGAGCAGCTTCTTGAAGGTGGCTCTGGTGTTGGGACTTAACGAGGTCATCGGAAGTTGGCCTCCGTCCAGTCCTTTGGCTCAATCAACTCAGCATCAACTAGCACGACGTCCTCGGGCTGCGGGTTGCGAATCGCCACGCCATTCGCGTCGAGCAAAACCGGTTCTCTCGGCGGTTTTCCGTTGACCAGAATCGGCACGGTCGGCTCGATGCCGCCGGGGTTGTTTGCGTTAGGGATTTCGCGGTATCCACGGGATGGGATTCGTTTTGTCCAACCGTCTTTCTTGGCATGAAGCTCGACGGTCACCGGCGTGATCCGAGTGTTAACTCGCTCGCTCTCGTCGTCGTACGACCAGTTAGCAAATAACAGCGTTTTCGGCGGATACTCGATTCCCTTGATCTTGATAGCCGACTCGTTGACCGAGTCGACCAAATTGAACAACCATTGTGGCAGATTCGGGCCGAAGAATCGTTTGGCTCGGTGAATGATGATCGACACCGGTCGCTGCTGCGGGGCCATCAACTCGCCAGCGGTGTTGAGAATGAGATTGCCTTCCCAGTCGACCACGGTCGCTTCCGGCTCGGCGCGGCTGCCGCCGGTCCACCGCCACGGGGAAGCGAGCGGGTTAAGCTGATCCTCGATCTTTTTCTGTTGGCTGGGCTGCAGCTCGTTCGACCAGACGAGCTTGACCTCCCAGAATCGAGAGAGCTTGATCTGATCAGGCTTGCGGTCTTGGAGATAGAGAAGCGGCACATCGGGATGAGGCGACCAACTCGGAGGCATTGCCGCCTCGATTGCCTGTGGCGTCTCAGCAATCGTGTCCGACTCATAGATCCAACGCTCGACCAGCTCGCGACGGCCGGAACTTTGGTCGCCAGGAATGGCGTCTTTCAACTCCATGCGCAGGATGGTCATAGGACGTCATCCTCGCTGGTGGCCAACTCTTTTAGGTAACCGTTCGACTCGTCGAGCAGGCTGTTCTGCTCGGCCAAGAGGTCGATCTGCTCCTGCTGAAGTTCGAGCTGCCGGTTGGCACTGTCAGGGGGTTGCAGCAATGCCGACAGAACCCCCTTCAAACCTTCCTCGCTGCGGATGTCAGCAGAGCCAACCACCTGGTTTGCGGAGGCTTCCGCCTTTCTGACCAGGTCGACGTTGGCGGGGGAAGCCGCCTTCTTCAAACGGTCTTGCTGCTCGGTCCGTTGCTGGTTGGTGACGTCCTTCAGTTTCTTCTGGGCGTCGATCAACTCTTGAACCGCTTTCTCGTGTTCCTCGGTTCGTTTGGTCTGACGATCGAGGATCCGCTGATCGCGATCGGCGGTGAGGGTGCCCGCAGCCTCGCGATAGGTGTTTGCATTTTGGCGACCGGCCTTCTGGTCTGCGGCAATCGTGTCTCGTGCCTGGCGGTTACCAGCTCGGCGTTCCTCTTCACTTTTGAGGAAGTTCTGTCGACCGCCATCGTTGGTGGCCAGGAGCTGCGACCCGGTCGCGTCGTCGATCGCCTTCATCAGGGTGGCCAGTGAATCGAGCAGGGTGGTAATGACTGCCCCAAACGAATCACCAACGAACTCGACAACACTCTGCCATGCCGATCGAAAGTTGGTCGTGGCGGTGGTCCAGGCGTCTTGAATTGTGGCAATGCCCAGCAGCATCCCTGCAGCCAAACCGGTCTTGATCACATCGACCCCGTCGAGGAAGAAGTCGCGGAACTCGGCCCAACCACTTCTCAGGATCCCTGTTATCCTCGCCCACTCAGTCGCTGCGAACTGGCCAACGATCGACCAGACCGCGTTGAGATCCCCGGCGTTGAATGCTGAGACGATCCCCGACCAGGCGACCTGCGCGTCATCCTGCAGGCCGAGCAACTGCGATTGACCTGCCGACCAGATTCCGGCAAAGGCCTGGCCGATCAGGTCAAAGCTTTCCTTGAACGAGCCAACGAGACCGGTTGCGGTGTTTTGGATCCAACTCAGGATCGCCTGGTCCTCGTCTCCAAGGCTAGAAAACAGCAGCCCCAAGCCTTCCCCGACTACAGCGAGTGCGTCAGTCAACATGGTCGCGGCCGCTGTGGCTAAGTCAGGGATTGTGCCAATGAAATTTGCGAGGCTGCTGCCGTTCGCTTTGAAGGCCTCGTCAGCGGCCCAGGCGACCGCCGCCATAGCAGCCACCCCAGCGATCGCCACGGCCAGCGGACCAGCGACGGCGGTGAATGCTCCCGCCAGACCAGCCCCAGACAGAGGAATGGCCATCAGTGCGGTGCCAAGTCGAGCGACCAGGCCAATGGTTGAACCGAGCAGCCCCTGCGTGATGGCGAACACTGATCCGATCGAGCTACTGACCAAGTTAGTCACGAGCGAGATACCAGCAAAACCAGCCTTGACGGCCAGCAGTACTCCGATCACTTTCAGCGCAGCGATCGCCATTTCGGCGAGCGACTGAATCAAACCCCGATTCTCCAGCACAAACGCCGAGACCTTGCCGGCAGCCGTCGAAAAGTTCTGCAGAGTTTCAATCAGGTATGGGGCAAGTGCTGAACCCAGGCTGACGGCCACCCCCTGGATTGCCAGCTTGGCTTCGTCCATCGCATCGCCGAGGGCGTCGGCTTGGGCCACATCGGCCTCACTCATCACAGCCCCAATCTCGCGAGCGCGCGCTGCCATCTTGTCGAGGCCTGCGGCTCCGTCGGCAATCATGGGCAGGAGGGCCGAAGCCCCTTTGCCGAAGATGGCCATCGCGGCCGAGGCCCGTTCGGCCGGGTTACTGATCTTGCTGAGGCGATCGGCAATTAAGCGGAACTGTTCGTTGACCGGCAACTGCTGTAACTGAGCGGCGGTTAAACCGAGTTTCGAAAGAGCGGCTGCCGCGAGCTTCGATCCGGCAGCGGCTGCCGTAACCGTTTTGTTCATCTTGCCGATTGACTTCTCAACCGCCTCGATCGATGTGCCCGATAGCGTTGCCGAGTAACCGAGCTCTGCCACGGCGTCGGATGTCAGACCTGTGCGAGCGGCGATGTCGGCGAGTGCACTGCCGACCTTGACCGAATCAAACACAAAGAGGCTCGATAGTCCGCCTGCGATGGCCGCAGCAATACCGGCGAACAGTCCACGAAACGCACTAAACCTGCCGAGGAATTGGCTAAGGTCTCGCTGTGCTTCGACGAGGCCAGCCTTCAGCCGAGCATTCCGCGTGAACAGCTCCACATACGCGCCCCCTGCGCGAATGTCAGACGCACTCATTGAGCGGGTCTCGCTGCCTGTTTGCCCAGGCAGAACGCATTGAATTCCTCACCACTTACAACCAAGGTATCTGCACTTTCTGCGTTATGAACTTCAAACGGGTGAAAGGCTTCAAACGGCTTGGGGGGGTTGTCCCCCCGATTGGCGTTGTAGAGCAGTGCAGCTAGTAACGCGGTGTGGTTCCAGGCGGCTCGCTGTTTGGACTCCGCGAAATCGATCAGCTCCTGATAACTGAGACCAACCGGCGAGATCCCCGCTAGGCCGCCGAGCTTCCAGAGCTGTTCTCGCCAGTCGATTGGGTGGTGACCAATTTCGCGAGCTTGTCCTCCACCGTCGCCAGCACTGCCATCCACTCCTGCCGGAGTAGTGGCATAACGTCCGCCGTCGCCTTGCGGACCCTCCGCGCCACATCTTGAAGCTCGGGTGGAAAAAACTCGATCAAGGCCTCAATCGCAGTATCCAGGAAGGCCAAGCAACCGGCCCGATCGAACACCTCGACGAGCGCTTCGTCATCGAGCTTTCGCTTCTCAATCTCGCGATAGCAAAGAGCCTTGAACAGAGCGTAGACCTGAGGCGGCTTGGACAGCTTCCTTTGGGTTGCTTTGCTTGTGAAAAGGTTTGCGAAGTCAATACCGTAGGACTCGCACCGGCCGAGGGTGACCACGTCGCACTTGACCTGCCACTCGCGGCCAGCACTGTCTTTCCAAATCTTGATCTTCATACTGCTACCCTTTCGGAACTCGACTCGATTGCGTTGACTGACCGGCAGAGCGGATTAGTCGACGTAGACTTTGAACTCGGCGAGCTGATCGCCCCAGCAGGGTTTCGCGACGAACGAGTAGCGGGTGATCCCCTTCTGGTCATAGATCGGCGTGCATTTGCTGATCTTGCCCTGGAAGTGCGGACCGCCGCTCTTGTCCGTTGTCAGGCCGCGGTCAGTCGACCAGAGTTCAACAACGGTTTCGTTGATGTGGGCATTCCGAAAGAAGGCAATCTGTGGGTCGAGGACTCCATTTTCGTTAGTGATGAGCAGCATTTCCCACTCGATCATGTACTTCGCGTTGCCAAGTTCGAACGTTTCAACCCCACCCGTCGCGCGGGAGGTGACCTCGATTTCGTCTTTCTCGGCGGTTGCTTTGTGGTTGTGGCAGTTTGGAATTGGGACCCAGACGGGGGCTTCCCAGGTGCCGGTGTTGTAAGCGAGGACTCCGTCCTTATCGCGAATCGTTTTGACTGCCATAGCTTGAATCCTTTATTGAAACTGAACCAAAAGAACGTTGTTCGGTCGCCCCGGTTATTGGCAGAAACGGATCCACGAGCGAGAAGCTGGGTTCCAATAGAAATGGCACTGCGGCGCTTGCACCGCCGGAGCTGGTTGAGCGACCCGTGGTAGTGGAGCGATCACCAGCGGCGGGGAAGGCGTTGCGGCCGGAGGAGTTGGCTTGGCTTTGATGGCAGTTAGATCGAGTGATGGAGACCGAACTGCTTGAAAGCGAATCTGTTCGGAGGCCTCGACCAGGCTCGCCTCAAAACTGGCGGCTGCCGCGACACCAATGAACAACACCAGCGCCAAGAACGCCTTGAACGTCGGATGATGGCCCGCCGTGTAGCGGCCGATCGCAAACATGAGCAGCAGCAAAGTCAATTGAATGAGAAACGACATGAGGCACCTCACAGCGCGAGAGAAGGAGACAACGCGGCGACGGGCTTCCGCGTGCGAATTGGTTGGGCTGGTTCCACTCGTGGCCGCAGCGGCCCAAAGTCCAAGCGAGCGGGGAAGCCGTCTAAATCACTGAAGGCCCAAGAGTCCTTCATGCTGAGCATGAACAAGACCTCTTCGGGCTGAACCCAGAAACCGCCAAGGGGTTCCCCCTGGAGCGGCGCTGGATGGGCGTTAGGTCCCCAGCTATTGAGGACATAGAAGTACTCGCGACCTGATGGGGCAGATCCGTCGTAACCGACGATTGCCATCTGGTGCATCCAGCGGCCATCACGTTTTGCGACGACGCGGCCGTCGAGGACGCGCATCGAGCTATTCTTGGTGCCCCACGGGCTGGCGACGGTGACACCGTACCCATTGACCACCGCATCGCGGACGTCATCGACAGTTCGCAAAGCGGCAACTGTCTTGATTCGATATTGCTTGGCCACTTCGCGGAGCGAAGCGGGGGGCCCGCTATCTCCCCACCGGCGAGCAACGGTTCCAGAGTAAGGGGGAACGCCTGCGGTCCCAATTGGGACGAGGCCAATCTCATTGACCGTGCGGGCCAGGGCTGCACCACTGCACCCGTCACCAGGTGCGTAAACCCCTTTGCCAATCCAAACGCGAGCGGCCCCATAGAGAAACATCGACGAGGCTTCGAAGAATCGTCCCGGTGGACCGCGAACGGTTTGCTTACCGATCAAGACTTCGGCCGCGTGCTTCGCTCCCCAGCTCGTGCAGTCACCAATTTCCTGGGGCACGTTGGGTGGGAACTCCCCCCCTGCCGCGTGAGCGATGTCCTCCCAATTCCGCACGTTGGCCCAGCGGTTGTCTTGCACGACCGTTTGCTTCGCCTGGTCAATCAGCGTGAAGCCGTCTTGCTGGGCAGCCCAGGCTTTGACCTCGGGCTGCTTCTCTTCCTGCCACCCTGTGAACCCGACCACGTCGGGGGGTGCTTCGAAGATTGGGAGCGCGTCAACTTCCCACTGCGGCTTCGCGTCACACCCAATGGCGAATGGCAATAACAACAGCAACAGAGCTGCAAAGTGTCGCATCGTGTTCAACTCCTGATTTCGCGCGAAATCAATCGCGGTTGGTTGGTCGTTTGGTGGTTTCGTCAGTGGTCGATCGAGGTCTTACTTGACCGCCTCCAGGCCGGTCGCCGCTTCAAGCAACAGATCCCGCAAGTCGTCCTTGGTCTGCAGCTTCCCGGCGAGGTAGAGCTTTTCGAGGCCTTCGTAGAGCTGTTCACGTTGCTTGGTCCAGGCGGCGCTGGTGTGCTTGTCCAAGGCCTGCCCGAGCTGGTTGACAATCTCCTGCAGGTTGTCGAGCGTGCCTGCGGCGATCGCGGCTCCGATTCCACGCAAGGCGCCGGCCAGCGAGCGGCATTCGGAAACGCGGGTCTTCGAGTCGACAGTCAAGGCCGCTCGATACGCGACGGTGGCAAATCCAAACCGACCGGCAGGTAGCACCGGCAAAGGATCCGGGGTTGGGGCGGGAGCCGGGCCAGGAGGCCCGGGCTGGGGCTGTGGCGGATTTGGTGGCGTTGGAGTAGGAATTGGTTCGGGAACCGGCCGAGGGGTTGGCATTGGCGTTTGTCCGGGAATCACGACGTCCCGGAAGACCGTGCTCGATCCGTCGGCGTTGCTGACGGTCAGCCGCAACAGGTACCGGCCAGGGATTGGGGCGACCAAAACTTCGGGACAGGTCTGCAAATCAAGGCTGCCGGTACCGCTAGATCGAAGCTGCACCCGGTTTCCGACGCGGGGCGAGATCTCCCAGTCGTAATGGGTCGGGGTGCCTGCTGATTGCAGAGCGCTAAACGGGACAATGTCGCCAACCTCGATCGAGGCCTCGGGGCCACGAATGACCGCCTGCGGAGCTTCGGCCTTCGCAATAGCGGCAAACGCCAGGATGAAACCGAGCAGAAAAATAATCGTCAACGGTGTCATAGACGGGGAATCGACCCGTGAACCACCAGGGTGTCTAAGCTTTTCACCAACGTATGGCAGAGTTCCAGGTACCAGCGTCCGTTCATCGGGCAATTGGTACTTGTCGCGCTCGAGGTAGGCATCCGGATTAAATGGGCCAGTTGGTGCTTTGGGGACAAGACCGCCCGCAGCGTTGTCGTCGTCCCCTTTGTCTTTGGGCTTGAGCGGGGACAGGTCGATGGGTCGATCGGTCAGGAACCGCAGGATTAGGTTTGCGGCGAGAACCAGAATGGCCGTGTAGGGGCTGAGGATGGCAGGGAGTGCCCCGGTTTGGATGAGCTGCAGGAGCATCGTAGCGGCGGCGACGAGCAATCCGCCGCCATTGACGAGTACCGTTTTCGAGGTGTACCAAGGCTTCGCTTCGTTGTTCATGTAATCAACCCTTAAAGAATTCGGCAAACTTGTTTTTGGCGATCATCAACGCAGGCAACATGAAAGGCCGTTTAGCGATTTGATAAGGCTTACCCCAGCGAGTCGTTCCGCCTCCGCCGTGCTCCAACATGCGAGGCACGTTGACCGGAGAGCGGGGGTATCGAGCTGGTCCCACCAGTGTTCGTCTCGTTGACGAGTCAAACGCAAAGACCAGCAACTGCTTGAGTGGAGACGAGTCATTCCAGAGCTTTGGAGGCTGGCCAGGCTTCGAGAAAACCCGCTGCCAGATCTTTGGTTTGCCCCAACCGTTCTTGGCCCAAATGGCCGTCTTGATTTGGTGTGCTCGCTGATCCTCTTCATTCAGCTCAGTGAATCGCAGGCGGCGACCAACTCGCAGCGATCGCCGGGCGATCCGCCGAACCAGTGCCCCTTGTTTGCTTTGGGCACCAGCCTCTTTGGACCCGATAAGATCGGCGACCGCTTTACGATCGAAGAAACCATTAGTGATTTCTCGACCGAGCTTGCGTTTGCCGAGGTCTTTCATTTCGATTTCGATCATCAGTTCGACTCCAAACTTGCGAAGCGAACTGAGATACCAGCTACAAACGTCGCCATTCCTTTAAGGGAAGGGAGAGAGATCAACGGATTGCGAACCACACCGACGACGGTCGCGTTGCCAATCACCTGGTCGGTCACCGCTTTGGCGATTTCATTGACGAGGTTTTCGAGCGAGTCGATGTCGGCGGTCGTATAGCCTGCAGATAGCGGGCAGGTGACGAGGATCCCCTGCTCCATCTGGTAGCCATTGAATGTTCGACTGATCGCTTCTTCGGTGTCCTCTTCACGCGTCAATGCCATGATTCGCACCCGCAGCCCCTGCATTTGGTGCAGGTTGTCTGGCAGGTCGTAAACGCGTTCGACTGTTCCCAAGGGGCGTGACAGTTCCAGCCCCGAAAGGTATGCGACAAGCGAGTTGGCCAGTGCAATGTTTGGACTCAAGGTTGGTCAGCCCCACATTCCGTCAGAAAGACAACAAGAATCGTTCGCTTGGGATCCGCGAACGAGTAAAACTCGCCGTTCCGCTCCGCGACTCGGAAGACCGTTCCATTCATGGCCACCGTGTCCCCTTGCTGGGGGAAAGTGACCTGATCTCCGAACTTGTAACTAGCCGCGAAACAGGCCACTGACGT
>JAIXVG010000103.1 GCA_027483145.1 Planctomyces sp. | reverse complement strand
CTGGCGATCAATGGCTTAGGAACGCTCCTGGCGTCGTTGTTTGGAAGTTGCTTTCCAACGACGATCTATATCGGTCACCCCGGCTGGAAAGAGTTGGGAGCGCGGGCCGGTTATTCGACCTTGAATGGCCTGGTTGTCACGCTGTTATGCTTGACTGGTACGGTTCCAGTGATTCAGGCGATTGTCCCCATCGAAGCGGGAGTGGCGATCGTCCTGTGGATTGGGATCATCATGACGGCCCAGGCGTTTTCGGCCTCCGGGGTCAAGCATGCACCGGCGGTCGCAGTGGGCCTGTTTCCTGCAATCGCCGCCTTTGCCTTCACGGTGGCACAAGGAAGTCTCATCGTCGCTGGTGGGAAGTCGCTGCAAGACCTGCTGGCAACCAACATGGGAATGCAAGTGAATGGTTTCCTACTGCACGGAATGCTGACCATCGAGCGGGGCTATATCTTTAGCTGCATGATCTTGGCTGGAATGTCCGCGACGCTCATCGACCGTCAATTTGGGCGCGGGGCATTATGGGCTTTGGCCGGAATGATTTGCGCCGGCATCGGCTTAACGCAT
This sequence comes from Planctomyces sp., assembly GCA_027483145.1. GTDB lineage: Bacteria > Planctomycetota > Planctomycetia > Planctomycetales > Planctomycetaceae > JAIXVG01. The sequence continues at coordinate 2,992 of JAIXVG010000103.1, read as the reverse complement.
GCCTATCAACTTTCAGGAAATGATGTCGACTTTCTGTTTGCCTTCAGCCGGGCTAAATCTCCTGAGGCGCTCGTCTTCCGGGCTGAAGGAATCGCTGTTGGCTATGGACTGATCATGCTGCTCCTGTGGTTGCTTGCCTGGATGAACAAGCCGAGCGCGGATAATGCTCAGTCCAAAGAGCATCGGCATTAAGCATTCCTCGGTAGCGATTGGCCGGGGAAAAACGGGAATTGAAGTTACTCAATGCAATTGGAAATCTGATGTCGACTGATTCACCAACACTTATGGCAACTGCTGACCTAGTGGCCTTGATTCAGAAGCTGTTTGTGAAGCAGGGGATGTTTGCTGCGCAGGCTAGTCAGGTGGCGAAGTCGACCTTGTGGGCCGAGATGGTTGGCCAACCTGCGTTTGGTATGGCTTTGGTACCGCGAATGTTGAGTGCTGCCGGGACAGGGGCGATTGATCCGCGGGGGCAGTTGCTGGCATCAAGTCCTGCACCGGGGATTCAGGAAGTGGTCGGGAGCCGGTTGCCGGGGGGAGTCGCACTTGATAAGGCTCAGTCGTTAGCCATCAAGGCGCTCGCTGAGCAGCCTGCGATTAATGTGTTGGTGACTCTCAGTCAGCCCGCCTGGCCGGGGACGTGCGCGATTGCTCTGGCTGCAGTAGGCGCGGTAGCGAAGGTGACGCTGACCGGGGGGACTGCTCCCGTTGGGGGGCCGTACCCGATTCAGTTCCCGTACACTGTCTGGGGTCTACCTGCCGCTGATGGGAAGATCATCGTGGTTGAGAATCCGGTGATCGGCGGGCCAAGTGAAAACGAGGAGGCTGCCACCGTCGCGGAGGCGCCCCTATTCGAGCAACCGGTCGAGTTTGTGTTGACGGCCTTTAAGGATGAGATGTCGGAAATCATCGTCGCGCAATTAGGAAGCCAGGGTCGAGAGTGTCCCTCAGCCTTGCCGGTCGAGTTTCGCTTAACGGCGGTCGCGCTGGGTCATTTACGGGATGCTTGCGAACAAGGACGGATCCCCTGCCCATGGTAACTCCGTCGTCCGAGCCTCAGATCCCTGTGCAGCCATATGAGATTTCGATCACGCTGCGCGATGTTGGGCTGCCGGTTGAAGATGGAGAAGTTAAGCGGGTGATTTCCACAGTGCTGGCGCAGAATGGGCAGAAATCGGGTCGGGTGAGTGTTGTTTTTGTCACCGATGCCGAAATTCACAGAATCAATCGTCAGTTTTTAGGGCATGATTATCCGACCGATGTGATCAGCTTTTCTCTCTCGGGAGAGGGGCCAGAAGCTGCGAATCCAGGTGATTCTGAAGGATTTGAGCCCGTCGGGATCGACGCTGAACTGATTATCAGCGTTGAGACTGCGACTGAAGTGGCCCATGAAGTAGGCTGGAGTCCTGCCTGCGAACTGCTACTCTATTGTGTTCACGGTGCGCTCCACCTGTGTGGATACGAGGACGATACCCCGGCAGAGATGGCCCAGATGCGGAAGGCCGAGCGCGAGATTTTTCGGCTCTGTGAACTTCCCGAGCCCCCCCCGACACCCTATGCACCCGCTTAGACCAATTCATCACTACTGCAGACGGCCGCGGCTTTGGATTGCGGCGTCGCCTGTATTCGATCCCGCATTTAACGCCGGGGGTGCGGGATGATTGGGCCGATGTTGATCGGGTTCTTTTTGCTGGGAGTCGCGTGGTGCTCGCTGGGGTGTTACGCTCTGCGTGAGTTCTCTTACAGTCGACTCGAAGCGCTGTGCCAGAAGCAGGGCCGAGCGGAAGTGTTTGGGATTGTCCTGAAGCAGCATGAGAGTGCGCTACTAGGCCTCGAATTGATGCTGACGGTTTTTACGCTGGCTTATAGCGGGGCGGTTTGTTTCTGGATCGGCTGGGTCGATCGGATGCTGCTGGTCACGACACCGCAGGCGGTCTTTGCGTTTGGGTTTGAATACTTTTTGTTTGCGATGATCGTCCTGATTGTCGGAGATGCTGTTCCGTGGACGATCGCCCGGGTGGCGAGCGAGCCGTTCATCTACCACTTCTGGCCAGTAATTCGGTTCTGTCAGGTTGCTTTGTCTCCGGTGTTGTGGGCAGCCAAATCGCTCGACCGGATGGCTCACCGCTGGGCCGGTCTGGGTGAACCAGAAGCGGATGATGCAGCAGTCCTAACGAATGAGATTCGAACGGTCGTTGATGAAGGGCAGCGCGAAGGCTACCTGGAACCCAGTGCCCAGTCGATGATTCATCGGGTAATGGAGCTGCAAGATGACGATATCAGTAAGATCATGACGCCACGGACGGCGATGTTTTGTATTGATGTCGAGACCTCGGTCGAAGATGCGAGGCGTCTCATTATCGAATCGGGTCATTCCCGGGTCCCGATTTATGGAGAGAAGATCGACGATATCCTGGGGATGCTCTATTCAAAAGATTTGCTCTCGGCCCTTGATCCGCAGTTGCCTCGTCAGCCGGTGTTGCGCGAGATCATTCGCGAGCCGGTCTACATCCCTGACACAACTGGCATACCGGCTGTTCTCGAACTGATGCAGCGGCAGCGGGTCCAGATTGCGATTGTGACTGACGAATACGGGGGTGTTGCGGGGCTCGTGACTATGGAGGATATCCTCGAAGAAATCGTTGGTGAAATTGACGATGAGTATGATAAAGAGGAGATCGATACCGAGATTCAAGTCGTGTCGGAAACGATCACAGAAGTTGATGGCCGGGTCCATATCGATGACTTGAATGATCGGTTTGGTTATCAGCTTCCGGATGACGGGGAGTTCGACACGATTGGGGGGTTTGTATTCAGTCAATTGGGGCGAATTCCCAGCGAAGGGGAAGTTCTGAACTGGGACGGTTTGACGCTGACTGTGCTGGCTGCTGATGCAAGGAAGATTAATCGGCTAAGGATTGAGAAGGGGGAAGGGTAGGGGCTGGAGGCTGGAGGCTGGAGGCTGGAGGCTGGAGGCTGGAGGCTGGAGGCT
>JAIXVG010000193.1 GCA_027483145.1 Planctomyces sp. | reverse complement strand
TCGACTGAGCGACGAAGCAGACCAGAAACTGGTTCAATGGCTGTTGCGGGTGGGACCAGAAAGCAAGGGGGCGCTAGCGGGACTGGCTGCCAATTGGGATGTGCGTGCCCTGCGTACAGAAGTAGCCCGAATTAGAACCGAGATTGCTGCACGGCTTGCTGATTCAACCCTCGACGTAGCACCCAGATTGACTGCGGCTAAGTCGCTCATTCAACTCGATTCGACTTCGGACGAGACGGCTCAACTCATTGTGGAAAGCATCACAGCCCAGACACCAAGTGACTTGGCGGTGGGGCTGGTTGACGGGTTGAAGAAGTCGGCAGCTCCTGGGTTAGGATCAATGATTCTTGCTCGAATGGATGTCTTCACCCCAACCGTGCGTCAAGCAGCCATTAAGGTCCTTTTGACCAAAGCCGATACGACATCGACCTTGTTAGACGGCGTGGCGGCCGGGCAGGTGATGGCGACTGAACTGGCACTCGACCAGAAGCAAGCCCTCGTCGCCCATCCAACCGAGGCGATACGGGACCGAGCCAAAGAACTGATGGGCCGACTGGGGGGGATTCCCAACGCAGATCGGCAACAGATAATCGAACAGTATGCTTCTGCAACGAGAACCAGTGGGGATGCCGAGAAAGGCAAAGCCATCTACAAGCAGCAGTGTGCGAAATGTCATCTTCATAGTGGGATGGGACAGAAGATTGGCCCGGAACTGACGGGAATGGCGGTTCATCCCAAGCACGAGCTACTGGTGCACATTCTTGACCCGAGCCGAAGTGTGGAAGGAAACTTTCGGATTTACAGCGCAGTTGTGAATGACGGTCGAGTGGTGACCGGGATGCTTGCGGGAGAAAGCAAAACGACAGTCGAACTGATTGACGCAGAAGCCCGTCGGATTTCGATTGCTCGTGAAGATTTGGAAGAACTGCGGGCTTCTCCTAAGTCGCTGATGCCGGAAGGGTTTGAAAAGCAGATTCCTCTGATAGACATGACTGACCTGCTCGAGTTTTTGACGCAGCGGGGAAAGTATATCCCACTAATGCTTGATAAAGTCGCTTCGGCCAATAGTACGCGGGGCCTGTTTTATGACTCAGCCAACGAGCTGGAGCGGCTCGACTTTGGTGACTGGTCGACGAAGGTGTTTCAAGGGGTGCCATTTCGCTTGATTGATGGCAGCGATGGGGTGACGCCCAACTGTGTGTTGTTTTATGGTCCGCTGGGAAGCCAGCCACCCAAGATGCCGAAGGTGGTTTCGCTTGGCTGCGAGTCTCCAGTGCGAATGATCCATTTGCTGAGCGGCGTGGGAGGGTGGAGTTACCCCGCCATTCAAGATGCGAGTGTCTCACTGATTGTTCGCGTGAAGTACACGGATGGGGTGGTCGAAGAGCATGAACTGAAGAACGGAGTCCACTTTGCTGACTACATTCGTCAGGTCGACGTGCCCGAGTCGGTGCATGCCTTCAAGTTTCCGCTGGGGCAGCAGATGCGGTACTTGACGGTCGCACCCAAACGGATGGTGCCACTTAGGGAGATTGAACTGGTCAAGGGGCCAGACGATACCGCACCGATCGTGATGGCGGTGACTGTGGAAACTCCTTGACACAAGTTCCCGAAGACGATTGTGCTGGCCTCTGCTTGGCAGTAAAGGCGATGTGGAGAGTCGCTGTGATAAGTCGTGGTGACAATTGCTACGATCAATCAGCCCTGTGTGTGGCATGCCTGCAGTGGGTCAAGTTGCCGCCGGTGGGGTAGGTGCTACTTCGATTGAGCTAAAGCCGCACGACTTGTGGGTGCCATCACAGAAGGGACGCTTCTGCGATTGCCCGCAGCGACAGAGAGCGATATTGGCCTTGCCAGATAGGTCGTACTGATTGCCAAGGTGATCGGTCAGAACGATCGGCCCGGTGACAAGTAGCGGTCCATCCAGCCGAGCCTTGATGGTTACGTCGGTCATGAGCGTGTCCCCGAATCAAAAGAACAAATGACTGACCTTTCAGATGGTTTCTTTAGGTCAGTCCTGAAAACGGTTGGCACAGTTAAAGTGCTACAGCAGGTCGCAGTTCAAAGAGGTGTCTCGCAGCCTTGAATTGCGCAGTTAAAGCCATGTCTTGACGCGACAGTTAGAGTCTGTCCGAATACCCTCTGATGCGTCCGGCTCTCGTCTAGAATTGAAGTGGTTTCGAACAAACATAACCGGGTGTTCGGATCGATTCTTAGTCGCAATGCCGCCTAGTCGCGCCAGGGGTGACGCACTTCGGCCCAGTACTTGTCGAAGTTGAAGTGAGGGCTGTTATCGTTGTCGTGGCACTTGTAGCAAGTGTTCTTCCGGGCTACTTCCAAGTCGAGATGCTGGGCTTTCCGTGCTGCCAGAAGTTCTGCTCGATCGACCGATTTCAAGTCTTTCTGGAACTTCCATTCCAGTTCAGAATGCTTTGCTCCTGGGCCGTGGCAGTTCTCGCATTGCTGGCCAATCAAGTGTGGAGTCTCAGCTTCGCTAAGATAGCCCGACTCGTAACGGTTGACTTGTTGCGGGTCCCAGCCGGTGACGTGGCAGGCAAGGCACTCGGGATCGTACACCCGTGAAACCCAATTGGCCTCCTGGCCTTTGCGGCCCACCTTCAAGCTGGCGAAGGCGGCGGCATGCTTGCTTTTCGACCACTTCGCATAAGCCTGTTTGTGACACTCGCCACATTTTTCTGCTCCTGCGTAAGTGTCCCCCGAAGGGACCGGCAAGACAAGGTCTGGCGAAACGGAGATCGCCTCTTCCTGCAGCCGCTGCTGGTACTGCTTCATCAGCAGTTCCATGGCAGGGTTAGTCCTAAAACGGACGTTATCAAGTTCAACCAGTTCAAAACGGAAACGGGGTGATGTGTCTGCCGGATAAATGCCAAGCACGCCAACCGACTTTCCTTTGTGACCCGTTTGCAGGACCCACGATTTGCCAACGGGTGTTGGCTCGGGCTTCGGGTCATCGGGGCCGCCAGCAGTTAGTACGATGGCGAACTCAGGAAAGCGAGCAGCCAGTTCCTGGGCTTCTGCGACCGATCCATGCGAAAGGAGAACAAGGATGTCTGCACCCGCCTGCTTGAGGTTACTGATCACAGGGACCAGCGAGTCTTCTGGACTGGCGAGCGTGATATTCGTTGTGACGCCAGCAGGGCTGACTGTTTCGTGTAGCGATCGCCCTAGAACGGCAGTCACCCCTACCTTAACGCCGCCAACGTCAATCAGCTTTTCGCGCCGTGGGGTACCAATCTCTGGGCTATCGAATAAGGTGACATTGGCAGAGATGAAATTAGGGCTGGCATCAGACGTGGTGGGATCGATCACTTGCTGAGTCAGCAGATAGTCAGGACCAAGAGCCAGCTCTTTGGGGCCAACTGCGATGGCACGGCCACCCAACTGCTGCTGGGCAGCAACAATCGCTTCAAACTTGATCTGATCCTGCCGACGGCTCCGTTTGGTTAAGTTGCCAACATCAACTGCTGCGACTGGCCAGCCTTTGGCCCTTATCTTCTCGAACAAGTCTGCCCGGCGCGACATCCCCCCCGATTGAGTTTCGGAGCAACCGCATGGCTCTAAGTAGCCGTCTTGTTCGCCCGATAGAACAATGACTGCCGACGGAGTCCCCCACCCTTCAAAGAGAGGTCTTTTGGTGGCGCCGGTGGTGGGAGCCGATGACTCCCCCTTGGTACTGGCTACAGTTTTGGTGGGCTGAGTTACTGCGGCATTATCTCGGCTGGCAGTGGCAGCCGACTGTGCGCTCGCATTACTCGCTACTGGCTTATCGGCGGTATCGGAGCAGCCAATTCCCGCTATGGCAAATGGGACCACAGCCACCGAGGCGGGGATCAGCCAGCGAAGAGTCACCCCAGACGCAGCGACCAATCGGGCATTTGAAATCCAATTACGAAACGACGACATCCAGAATCCCTTCAAAGCCACAGCCACCGGGCGAGCGTTCTGTTGATTTGACTCACGGGTATTTCAACACTCTTTGGTAGAAGGGATTGCTCGGCGAACATGCTGCCGACTTCTCCGCCAGAGAGTTTTGAAACCACCTAGTACCTATCCGAATATTCGGTTGTGCTTGTTCGAAACCACTTTGAATCAAGACAAGAGTCGGACGCATTAGAGGGTATTTGGATAGGTTCTTATTGCTATAGCGCCAGCCAATCGATGTAGAACGAGAACTCTTCTGCCTGGGGATGGTTGAGCTTAATCGTGATTTTTTCTGCTTTCTTGTTGTGGTGATCAGCAGGTGGGCCGGGGGGAATTTTGATTTTGACGAAGTACCGCTGGGTACGTTTACCGGCGAACTTTTCGTCCTTTTCAAATGTCACTTCCGCCGCATTATAGCGCTGCTGAACATCCGAGATCTGAACTTCGCCATCAAAATCACGAATGAACATGGAAAGCTGCGTATTGTAGCCGTCTGCTGAAGGGAAATTTGGCAAAATCAGGGCTGTGGCCGACTGAACCCAGCCTTTTCCTGCCAGCTCGATCGGCCCGGGGCGGGTCCCGCGGACGAAGAACGAGACCTTGATGTCCTGATCGGTATTTTCGATCTTCGATCGGGCATCGGTGAGCAGAGTCACATTTTCGCTGACGGTTCCCACCAGGAACCCAGGGACAATTTTGACCTTCACGTGGTATCCCGATTTCGCACCTCGGTCGGACAACTCGTCCTCGGTCATGGGGGTCCATTCGGGAGTGATGCGATTGTCAGAGGTGGTGAAGCTGGTGATATTGAATTTGTCGACAATCGCTGAGGTGATTGAGCCTGTCGCATATGTTGGCTCTGTTCCCAGAATTTCACCCACTTGCCAGATATCGCTTGGGAGCATTTTAATGGTCTGTTCGACCTTCCCCTTTACGATCAGATCGATCGTGCGGCGTTCGGGGTCGTTCGTGCGAATTGTGGCACGATGACGGAAGTTGGGATTCGGATTCTTGATGCCCCACTTGAGGGTGACGTCGGTCTTGCCGCCTGGGGCAATTTTCCCCGTATCGGATACGTCGCCAAAGGTGCATTGACAGGTGGTATCTTCCTTACGGGCCATCACTTCCAGTGGACCTTCTCCTTCGTTGCGAATGGTGAAGACGTAGGAGCCTTCCCCCCCGAATTCCATGCTGCCGAAATCATGCTCGGTCTCGTCGATAAC
>JAIXVG010000544.1 GCA_027483145.1 Planctomyces sp. | reverse complement strand
ATCTCAACCATCATTCCACCTTGGCATGGTCGACCGACCACAAAACCGGCCAAAGGCCGCTATCGACGATTGATGCAAACCCGCTTCAATCACAAACAATACGTCCAACGCTGGCAAGCGGAAACCGTGATGAGCATGATCAAACGGCGGCAAGGCGCCGCAACGTGCGGGCGTTCTTACTACAGCCGCCGCCGCGACATGATGTTAATGGCCGTCGCACACAACGTCATGATTCTCTGACCACACCAGCTTTTCTACAGAGCATTCCTGACACCTTTTCAACCCTTTTCAACGCGATGCACCTCTAACTGCTGCCGAAGGGTCGCAACGTGTTGCGGGTTCAAGCGGGCCGAGAGGAGGCTGGTGGCGTTGGCGCTGGCGGCGGCCATTCCGAGGCAGACAGCGGCGGGAACATCCAGTCCGGCTGCAATTCCATGGGCGATCCCTGCTGCCAGGCAATCACCGCAGCCAATCGGGTTCACGACATTGACCTTGACTGGTGGAACAATGAAGTCGCCGTCAGGCCCTTGGACGACCATGGGATGGGGGCCATCGCTAACGACTACCCATTGAGCGCCCAGTTCGCGCAAACGAGTCATCGCCTGCCGCAAGTCGGTCATTGAGTTAATGGCCATCCCGGTCGATGCAGCCAATTCGCTTTTGTTGGGCTTAACCACTAATGGCTTCAAAGGCAAACAAGCCAGTAGTTCTGGACCTCGAATATCGAGCACCAGTTCGGCTGAAATGCCTTGCAGTGTTTCAGCAAAAAAGCTGGGGGAGGTCCCTTGAGGGAGCGACCCACTAACTGCAACGACCAACCGTTGGGTAGCTAGTTCGCTAGCCACTCCCTTAACCAGACGTTGATACTGAAGCAGCTCATCGGGGGTAAGTGGAAGAGCGTTCTCAACCAGTTCGGTTGTCTGCTGCCTATCGGCGTCAAGTAGTGTCGTGCAAACGCGGGTCCTGGCGGCGACGCGTAACCACTTGGCGCTAGCACCAGTTGCCTCAAACTCGGCAGCCAGCTCCTCTCCGGTGTGACCTCCAATCGGGCAAATCGTCATGGCGTTAGCCCCCAGCGAGTGAAGAGCCAGTCCTACATTGACCACTTTGCCCGACGCGGTCCACGTGACGTTTGCGGCCCGATTAACCTCGCCTAAGGTCAAGTGGGGAAGCTCGATCGTTTGTTGCCACGCGGGGGTCACGCCGATGGCGAGTACCTTCACGCTTGTCATTGCATTTCATCCAGTAGCTGTTCAAGTTCGCTGACGGTGATTTCGCGGGGGTTGCCCGATATGCTCGAGCCTCGTGAACTGTGGGCCAGTCCGGGAATTTGGGCGCGGGTGATCCCAAGTTGCGACAATCGGGATGGGATCTTTAGCCGGCCGACTAACTCTTCAATGGCACCGATGAACTGTGACGTGGCTGAATAACTCGAGTTGCCGCTAAACCCGCACGCGGCTGCCAGCGGGGAAAGGTCGATCGTTGGCAAAGTGCTATTGAATCGCAGGGCAACGGGAAGCATCACCGCGCAGGCCAGCCCATGCGGAACTTTCGCATGGACTCCTAATCCGGCTGCCACGCCATGGGCCAGCCCAAGTCCCGAATTGGTCAAGCAAACTCCAGACACAAAAGCGCCATAGGCCAAGGCGGTTCGGCTGGCGATAGTCAACTCCGAACTTTCCAATTGCGAGACGGCAGGCCATAAGACAGTCAGGCCCTCAAGCGCCAGTGTTCGGGTCAATGGCGTACTCTTTCTCGACAAGTAGCTTTCAATCAACTGCGTCAACGCATCGAGCGAAGTATGCACGGTAGTTTCAAAGGGGAGCGTGGCAGTCAGTTCGGGGTCGATGATCGCTACACGAGGGACCATTTGCGGATCGCGCAGGCTTTTCTTGAAGAGGGGATCGTAGCACGAGATGACCGCATTTTTCGTTGCTTCGGCCCCGGTCCCTGAAGTGGTGGGGGCGGCGATGACGGTCAGCGGGGCCGCTTCGATATTCAGACCTTTTCCGACCCCTTCCAAGAAGTCGGTGACATGATGACTGCCGAGATTGTGGACGAGGGCAGCAGCAGCCTTAGTCAAATCAATTGTCGATCCGCCGCCGAGTGCGACCAGGACATCGCTGGTACCTGCCCGCAATGACTTGAGCTGAGCGATAAGAGACTGTACGTCGCTCACTTCTGGTTCACGACTTGGGACAGCCAAACGCACGACTTCCGTCTGCCGCTTTACCAGTTGATCAGCCAGTTCGCTGGCAATCCCCTGCTTCTCGATCGATCTGCTGCCACAAATCAGAAAGACCCGCTTCCCGTAGCGCGTCGCCAGTTCTGGAATCTGATGCCGCGCACCAGGAGCCAGTCGGACATACGACGGAAAGACCAGTTCAGTATTGGCAAGCCAGCTATTCATCTTGAAACCCAGAACCCTGTCTTGAAACCGTTGCCGACCCGATGATGCCATCGTCGGATTCTTGTGCTAAGAGCTTCAACGGCTCAAATCGAGCCATTTTGGCCCAAACGCTGGCGCTGAATTCGTCGTGTTACTGCCTCACACAACTCATCTCACCGACTTTGAAGTCTCTTACTCTGGCCACTTCACCATGTTCTGCTACTTGTCGGCCGATACGAAAAGCTTACCTTGCCCGAACCCTATGCTGGCCCACCAGTATTGAGCCAGAACGTAAAGGGTTGAGAATCCGTAGATCGTGCTGCGGCGAAAATTGATACTGGAAGCTTCTTGGAAGTAGCGCACTGGGACCGGGATGTCCCCCAGCTTAAAGCCAAAATAGACTGCCTGTGCCAAAAACTGGCTATCAAACACAAAGTCATCCGAGTTGTTGTGGTAGGGAATCGCTTCCAGGACTTGTCGGCGGTAGGCCCTGAATCCACTGTGAAAATCACCCAGGTTCTGGCCCAAGGCGATGTTTTCTGCCAGCGTTAGGACTCGATTGCAAACGTATTTGTAAATCGGCATCCCCCCTTGAAGGGCTTCCCGACGAGTCCGAATACGCGACCCAAGAACCATATCGCAGATACCCAACCGCAAGAATTCGACGGCAGCAGGGATGACTCGGCTATCGTACTGGTAGTCGGGATGAATCATGACCACATAGTCTGCCCCGCGTTCCAGTGCGTGTTGATAGCAGGTCTTTTGATTGCCGCCGTATCCCCGGTTTTGGGCATGCTGATAAACCGTCAGGCCAAGCTTACGGGCCAGTGCGACTGTTCCATCGCGGCTGCAATCGTCAACAAGAATTACTTCATCGACCGAGCCGGGGGGGATGTCGGAAATGGTTCGCTCGAGGGTTGCTTCGGCGTTGTAGGCCGGCATCACTGCGATGACTTTCCCTCGCCCCGTTATCTCGTTGCTATCACTATTGACCGACTGAGGAACATGCATAAAGAAAACAGACTTCACTGAATGAATGTGCAGGCATCGTCGCAGAGGGTGCGTCTTGACGCACCTGTTGATCGCATCGGGTCAATGCGGTGCGGCGAGCCGCACCCTACAAGACTTCCTTTGAAACAATTCGGTGGATTGCGAAAACCGGAATGTGGCTACTTGGATGGCAAATAGGTGCTTTCAGGGATCTGGTCGAGTTCAGGTTCGAGACTGATCAGTGGCTCACCCAGACAAAACAGGTAAAGCCGCACGAGTGGTCGCCACGGAGAATCGGGATTTCGCAAAAGCATCGTATTCAATCGTTGTTTTGCTGAGTCATACCGACCTGTTTCAATGGCGATCAGAATACTACCAAATTCGGCATTGGCTAGCTCGGCCGGGAAGCTCCTTGTCAGGCCATAGCCAGCCATCAGGTGAGGGAAGGGATATTGGGCGACTGGATCAGGGACCGGGATACTGGCCGCAAGGGGGAGCGTCGAGAGAACCGTCTCCATCTTGGCCGAACTCGCCTCCTGAACGGCCTGCGACCAGATTCGATCGGCTCGATCAACCTCTTCCTTGCACAATGCAACCAGCCCCGCGAGCCATCGCGTCGGAGCCATCAGCGCGGGGGTAGCAGCTGACCGTTCCAGCACGTCGACTAAGTCGGCCACTGCTTCAAGTTGACCCTGATCAAGTCGGCAATCAGCCAGGATCAACTGGGCGTTCGGATTGCCAATCAGGCTGATCTGATCTCCTTCCAATAGCTGGGCGGCATAGGCCGAGCAGCCATTTGCAGCAGCAAAAGAGGCAACGTTCAAACGATCGGCCCCTTGCTTGAGCGAATCATCACAGCGCTTGACGACCTCAAATGTGATGGTCTCGAGCCGCTCCTTAGCCGCTAGCAGTCGCTCACGGGCCTGCAGAGCTGCATCACTTGCCGAGATATCAAGGGGTGCCAGTTCCAGATATTGACGAATGGCGTCCAAGGCCAGATCGAACCGGTTTTGGCTCTGATAAGCTTCGAAAAGCTGCAACCAGACATCTGGTTGATTACTGCTGATGAGTAGCGAATTGCGAAACGCGACCACCGACTGATAGAACCTGACCAGGGGGAGCGGTACTGCACCCGTGTCGATCAGTTGCCGTTCGAGGGTCTTCAGGACTGCGTGGCATTCTCCAGCCATCAAGTAAGCATCGGCCGCCTGTGGAGCCTGGGCCAAGCCGCGCTTGGCCTGTCTGATGGCGATCGTAGCGCAGGCAATTCGACTCGGAAGATCAATCTCAGCGGGGAGCTTGGCCAACCGGCTCCAGTGGCTGGCGGCTAGAGTTCCTGAACCAACCGCATTAGCAGGAATAGAAAGCCACTGCTGATACGTGGTGATGGGGCGAACGACTTCGGCTGCCCCTTCGGCGGTCGGAAGCTGAGGGATCTCGACCGTAAACGCTTGCTGTAAAAACATTTGCTGTCGGGTCTTGGCGAACTCTCCGACCGACTTATCGGGAGTCATTTTCCAATAGAACGGGGCCGTGCTGCCGGTGACGGTGATCAATTGCCAGGTTTGATTGCTGAGCAGGTCGTCGAAGCTGGCGTAATCGGGGCCAAGCAGCATTGTGGGACTGAGTCGCGGCATCACAATCGAAATGCCCAGTTTTTCAAAGACCGGCATCCAACGATTGTTTGCTGGCCGCGGCGAGCCATCTCTATTTCGTGTTCGTAATGCATCGCGTGTCGCACTATGGAGGACCAGTTCAGAAGCTCCCTCAGCATCATCAACCATCAATTGAGAAAACAACCCCAGGCGACTATCGATGACGGGCTTATGGCCAGTCCAGATCAACAGGTCACCTTGCCGGGGCGCCAGGTTAAAGCAGCGTTCGTTGGGAAGCTTGTCTTTGAGATCGGCGTACCCGTCGATCGCAGCGACCAACTGGGGAGCAAAACCAAATCCGGGTCGCTTTCCATTGGGTCCATCGATACGGCCACTAAGCATCAACCAGGCAACAGCGCAAAAAGCAATGACTGTGACCGCACGACCCATACGAGAAAACGCGACCTCAATACCACGCGTGCTGTACTGTTGCCCGAACGAAGCGAGGTACCAATGCTGGGCGTTCACGTTCGCCAAAAAGGCATTTAACAGAGCGGTGACAGGTAGCTCGCGAACAGCTACGAATGCTAGCGAGTTGCCAGCTAGCCAGATGACCCAGTGACTTAGCGGAGCGCGCCGCCGGTTGAGGACAAGGCAAACAAGTGCAGCGATCGCTAGCCCCCCCGCAATCAAGAGCCGAGCATCCACCAGCCGAAAATGGTCGGTATGAATGATCGAGAAATAATCGGGTTCCAATAGCCCCAGTCGCTCGCTGGGGGGATAAACCGTGCGCCAGGCGGGATAATCGATCGAGTACGTATTCCATAAACCCCATACAGACTGCAGTGGGAATGGATGGATTAGTACGATCGCTAAGGACGCAGCGGCCAGCGGTCCTAACGCTTGACGAAGGGGAACCCCTGCAGGCCGGAACACGACAGCCACCAGTAGCAAAATCCATCCCAGCTCGGCTCGGGGATCAAGATTGGCCCAGACAGCCAAAGTCGGAACCCACCACCACAAAAATTTGATGTCGTGTTGTTGTTGCCAACGGGACAGAAGCCAGACCGATAGCGAAACGCCGACCAACGTCACCAATTGCGGCGTGACAACCAGATGGGGTAAACAAACCAACAGCGCCAGCGCTCCACAAATCGACCCCCACCAACTGCGAATGCCTGGAACTCCGGCATTCACTAGTAACCCAAATGTTGTTGCAGCAAGCAGCCCCTGAAAGACCGATAAAGCTGCAGGCCCTGCCAGCGACCATAAAGAGGCCACCAGTAAATCGAATCCCCAGTTCAGATTGACCCACCCCGCTGCGGCAAAGTGCAAAGCAAGCTGATCTTCGCCGGTTGGCAAAAAGCCAGTGGCCAGCATCTGGCGTCCGCTGGCAAGGTGTCCCAGCGTTTCGGTAGTGGCAATCGGGGAGATGCCGATCAGAATCGCTAAGCCAACGACGGCCCAGCGGATGACAAAGTCCCCGCGAATGGCTTCATCTTCCAAAAGCTCTGGGGTCAGCTCGTCCGATTCTTCGAGACCTAGTGCTTCTTCCAAGCCCGGTGCTTCTACCGCAGAAACAGCGTCTGTCAAAGCCTGTTCGCCTCGGGTTGCAGAATCACCCATCATGGGGAGATCGGCAGGCTGGTCCTGCGGAGAATCGGAGGGAGTAGCGGACACGCAAACCTCGATTTCGCCGGTCGCGAATTTGCTCTAACGACCTATCCGAGAACCCGGTGGGGACTGTTTCGAAACCCTGCGTTGACTGTGCAGCATCGCCGCACCAGTGGGTTTCAGGATAAGCGCTAAGGCAAAGGGGCTACCGACAACTAGATGGCCGAACGAATAAAACGATGAGAAAAACACAGAGAATCGATCATCGTAAGGCCTTACGACGGAAAGCGTCAACGTGCGGGACGAATCCTGCTGCTGCCAAGAGTAAATACAGGTCGCAAAGGATGTTTCTAACGAAAATCGGCCAGAAACCAAGTGGACCGACGGACGCATCACCGGGTTATGATCGATGTTTCAGGCCGCGCCGAACTCGCTTACAGCCGGAAGAATCGCTCGATCTGTCGCAGCCCTCATCCCAAGCCAGCGTTCCGCCGCCGCGCATACTGGCTAACCGCCCCTCAAAACGTCATATTTGGGATCTGTTTTCTTAGCGCATTTCTAAAGAAGACTGGTTTGCTTTTTGGGCCGGGGAATCTGGTCCTGGCGCTGCTCGTCCAATCGATTTCGACCAATTCGTCACTCTCAGGTGTAACTCAATGCTTCGCCGATTTTCTGCTGTCGGGCTTTCGCTAGGCTTTGTCACTTTGCTGGTCGGTTGCCCGGCTGCTCCGGAAGCAACCTCATCCGTTCCAACTGTGACCACCACAGCCCCTGCTGCCGTTTCGTCAACAGCACCCGTCGTTCAGCCCGACGATCCCGCGTTTGTTAAGAAGCTCAAGGAGATGGGTGGACGGCTGACTCTCAATAAAGACCAGCAAGTTGTCACCGCCGACTTCACCGTGAAAGGGAAAGTGGGCGAAGGGGACGCCGATGTGATCGTCCAGTCGGTCACCGATGCCGAGCTGCCCGAAGTTGGCAAACTGACCAAACTGACAGTCTTGCGGCTCGATGGACCGGGGGTGACCGATGCGGGTTTAGAGCACCTTAAAAATCTGAAGGACCTGCGCGTTTTAGGGCTAGAGAACACCAAGGTCTCGGACGCAGGGGCCGATGCCCTACTGGGCTTCGAGAAGCTGGAAGTCCTGTATATGCGGCGGACCAACATTCAGGACGCTGCCCTTGAGAAGTTCACCGCACTCAAAAATCTGCGCGAGCTCGATTTGCGATTCACCAACGTGTCAGACATTGGGATGACATCAATCGCCAAGATGCCGCAACTGCGGGTGCTGCGTCTCCAGGCCAGCCGAGTAACCGATGCGGGCCTCGCCGACGTTGCTAAGCTTCCCGCCCTCGAAAAGCTGAATCTGTGGGGTTCGAACTTTTCTGACAAAGGGATCGCCGAATTGGCCGGGTTAACCACCCTGAAAGCTCTGGAAATGAACGACACCAAGCTTTCCAGCGTTGGTTTTTCGGCCTTGAAGGACCTGGTGAATCTCGAAGAGCTGCATCTGCTGCGAACGCGGGTCAACAACGACGGGATTGTGATCTTGAAGAACATGCCCAAGATGCGCATTTTGCTGTTGCGTGATACGCGAGTGAAAGATGCAGGCCTCGAGGCGATTGCTGACCTGACCAGTCTCGTTGAACTCGACCTGTCGGAAGGAATCTTCAGTGACACCGGCCTCAAGTTCATCGAGAAGCTGGTGAACCTCGAAGAGCTTGGCCTGTGGTCGACCCGTACTACTGATGCCGGGCTGAAGTCGATCGAAGGGATGAAAAAACTGAAGCGGCTCAACCTGGAACTGACGCAAATCACCGACGCCGGATTGGATATCGTGGCTGAGTTTTCAAACCTGGAAGAATTGAATCTGGCCCAGACCCAAGTGACGTCAAAAGGGATCGCCAAACTGACGAAGCTGTCCAAGTTAAAGAAACTAACGATCAACAACTGCGTCAGCGTCTCAGGTGCGTCGGTCGAT
>JAIXVG010000530.1 GCA_027483145.1 Planctomyces sp. | reverse complement strand
GATCATTTCTCTTCCAGCACCGGGGTGGCCGCTCGACGGCGAACTGCTTGCCGCTCAAGAGCCCCCGATCATTAACTAAGGAGAATGACAAATGAACTGGGATCAAGCATCAGGCAATTGGAAACAATGGGCCGGAAAAATCAAAGAGAAGTGGGGAAAGTTCACTGACGATGAACTAACGGCAGTCGCCGGTCGGCGCGAACGGTTCGCCGGTCTGCTGCAAGAACGCTACGGACTTGGCAAAGAGCATGCCGAGAAGGCCCTTGATGAGTTCGCCGCAAACATGAAATCTTAGACGAATCGATCAACAACGCGTCTGCTTAGAGGACCGGCGATATGTTTCGCAGTACCCCACTATGGGAACTCCGGTGGCTCATAACTTATTGTGAGTCGGCACTGGAACGACATTGCTGCGATATCGACCGATCCTGGGCGGAGCGAAAGTGATGGCGTGGCGTGTCACGCCTCAGACTCGGGAACAACTCTCGATTTGAATCGGCACGTTCCTGGACGTTCAGACGCAACTCGCCAGGAGTCCTATAGCGGACAAGCGCCTTTCGCGTTCGTCGCTGCATAAGAATTGCAATCTCGCCTACAGAAAGTATCCCCATGTTGAATCAACTGTTCTCCATCGCAGTCCTGACCTCGGCCATCTTGGCAGCCAATACGACATTCGCTGCTAAAGAAACCGTCGCAATCACTCATGACGGCAAGCTGGTCAGCATGACCGAGAAGCAATTCGTGATGTCCGTGAAACAAGGCAAACTGGCCGCCAAAGAGATGACGCATACTTTAGCGAACGACGCCAAAGTGATGCTTGATGGCAAGCCCAGCAAGTTGGCCGATCTGAAGGCCGGGATGAAGATCCGCGTCTCAACTCTGAAGGATGATGTCAAGTCGGCGACAATGATCGAAGCGATTGACAAGAACAAGTTGTTCGCGAACACACACGATGGGAAAGTCGTGAGTATTACTAGCGATAAGCTGGTTATGACTGACACTTCTGGCAAAGAGCATTCCCACACCGTCTCGGCGGAGACCACCATGTGTTGCGATGGAGTGGAATGTCAAATCAGCGATCTGAAAGCAGGGATGCAGATTCGTGTCACCACGCATAAGGGCGAAACCGGAGCCGCAGTCCGAATCGAAGCCCTCGATAAGGACCTTGAGTTCGCCAGTATCTAGTTTCGAAGTCCCCGCGCTGCACCATCATGGCGCTGCCTGAGAGACGCTCTTGTTGGGTCTGCAAGAGCGTCTTAATGGCCAAAAGGGACCAGACGGGCAAAACCACTCCCCAGCGTTGTCCGCGAATCGCAGGACAATTGCCCGACATTGACAGGTACTCTGTTTGTGAGAAAGTTCGGGTCGGTATTCCGAAACAGGAGAATCAGATGCTCAATAACGCATTCAGAACGAGCAAGACACCATTCGATCACAAAGTTGTGACAGTGTCCGGAAACAAGCTCACAACGACCTGCAATGAGGGGATGGAGCACATCTATACCGTTGCCCCGGATGCCAAGGTGGTCTGCGACGGCCAGTCGAGCACAACGGCCAATTTGAAGGCGGGAACACGCGTTCATGTGACGACGCATGAGGATGACGCGGCGATTGCGACGTCGATTGATTCCAGGAAGCCACGCACCGGTCCTAAGGTCTAGAACTGGTTTCAAGACCATCTGACGGGGAACGCTGATCGTGCGATTCGCTGAGCCGAATCTGCCACCAACTGGATTCTAAAACGATTTTTAGCTTACGTCACTGGGTCCCTGTGAGCCATCTCGGTTCGCAGGGGAGTTGTGGTCGTTCAAAACTGCGATAACCCGCATCCTTCAAGATGGCTTTCCATAGACGTAAACATGTAATCGACAGGTTGTACTTTCTACGCTGTCTTCGGCCATCGGACCATTCGCATCTTTTGTCAGAAAGAATTCTGCATGACCATTTGCCCCGTGGCCCTGGCCGTCGGCTGTAAGAACTGCCCCATTGTCTCAATCTGCGCGGTGAAAACGATCATTGGAGATTTTAAGAAACCGATGGTGTTTCCCATCGATCAACCACCGAGTGGCCCTTCACGCAAGTCCGTTTAAACTGCGGGACTGATAATTGTCTCCCCTCTGCGTCGACTAGACCCATAGATGACTTGCTGGAACGGTTTCTAACCAGTGTCCGGCAGTTTGCATTAACGCCTGCCCCACGAGTCTTTGGAGAATTCAACAGTGAAATTCAGTCGTCAGGCGTTCCGGGACAGTCTCCAGCAGCTGCAATCGCGCATCGGTGTCGATGGTTTGTATCGCGACTTTGGCAGCGATCTTCCGCTCCGCTCAGAACTCTTCAGCGAAGAGCAATTGAAGGTTCATGCTGAGAGCCTGGCAAGTTGGCATCAGATCGATCCGCATCCTGGCCCGGACCGATTAATCGCTCGACTTGCCGATAATGAGCGGGTATTGCTCGAAGCCTACCAACTCGTCACGACGGCCGTCGAACGTAAACACCGTATCTCGCCGGCAGGGGAATGGTTGCTCGACAATTTTTATCTCATTGAGGAACAGATTCGGACTGCGCGACGACACTTGCCAAAGCGATACAGCCGGGGATTACCACGTTTATTGAACGGTCCTGCGGCGGGCTACCCGCTCGTGTATGACCTTGCGCTAGAATTGATCTCGCATGTCGATGGCCGCATTGATGCCGAACGACTGCGGGCGTTCGTAGCAGCGTATCAACGTCAGCGCTCGCTGACGCTCGGTGAGTTATGGGCGATCCCAATTATGATCCGGCAGGCGCTCATCGAGAATCTCCGCCGCGTGGCGGCACGGATTGCTAAAGAAACCATTGCCCGCACGGCCGCGCGTGGCTGGTCTGTGAAAATGATTGATTGTGCGGAGCGGTCGCATTGCGATTTGGTTCTAGTCGTGGCCGATATGGCCCGCCCGAATCCACCGCTGTCTTCGGCTTTCGTGGCAGAACTCACCCGCAGGCTGCAGGGGCAAAGCGCAACCTTTTCCGTTGCTCTGACCTGGATGCAACAGCGGCTGGCCGAACAAGGTCACACGATCGAACAGATGGTCCAAGCCGAGGGCCAGCAGCAAGCAGTCGATCAAGTCTCGATCAGCAACAGCATCAACGGCCTGCGTGAACTGGAAGCCATTGATTGGCGTGAGTTTGTGGAATCATTGAGTCTTGTAGAGACGATCCTGCGGGAAGACCCGGCGGGAGTCTACTCGCTCATGGATTTTCACACCCGCGATCAGTATCGACGTGTCGTTGAGGACGCGGCCAAACATGGTCCGCTTAGCGAAGAAGACGCCGCCCATGGTGCCATCACGCTGGCCCGTGCCGCTTCCCTGCATGCCATCGACGAGCATCGAACGACGCACGTCGGGTATTACCTGATTGACCGGGGGCTGTCGGAGTATCGGCAAGCGACACAGCGTCGTTACGGTTGGATCGCAGGTTTTGCGCGTGTGGCGAGTAAGGCTGCATTGACTTATTATCTTGCAGCCACCTTCGCGCTGGCCATCCTTGTCACCTTTGTCGTCTTATCGATGACGCACATGCAGGGGATTGCGGAAGGTCTTGCCGCCGCACTTCTTTTCTGCGGGGCCACTCAACTGGGGGTAAGTCTCGTCAATTGGGTGACTACGCTCGTCGTCCTGCCGAAGCGTTTGCCGCGATTGGATTTCTCGCGCGGGATCTCCACCAACTGCGCCACTTTGGTAGTCGTGCCGACGATGCTCGTCAGCAGACAGAGTGTCGAGCATTTGTTGGAAGGGCTGGAAATCCGGTTTCTGGCCAATCGCGACGACCAGTTGCGATTTTGCCTGCTCACCGATTTCCGGGACGCCTCGCAGGAAACGCTTCCTGAAGATGACGCGTTGCTTCAGTTGGCGCAGGCCGGGATCGAAGCACTGAACGAGAAATATCCGACTGACGGTGACGACGACACATTCTACCTGCTGCACCGCGCGAGACGCTGGAACACGCAAGAACGAACATGGATGGGACAGGAACGGAAACGGGGCAAACTCAGCGATCTGAATGGCTTGCTGCGCGGCGGTTTACTGGCCCCGTTTGCACTCATAGCGGGAAGGGATCCCAAGTCGCTGGCCAGAATGAAATATGTCATTACGCTCGACTCAGACACCTTACTTCCGCGCGATTCCGCACGAGAACTCATCGGGACGTTGGCACATCCTCTCAATCGTGCCCGTGTCGATGTCGAACGCAAGATCGTCGTCGAAGGTTACGGGATTTTGCAACCGGGGGTGGCCACGCAGTTGGAGGACAACGGCCAATCGTGGTTTGCACGCCTGAATGCTGGCGCGGTGGGGATTGATCCCTACACGCGGACGATTTCTGACGTTTATCAGGATTTGTTCCACGAAGGTTCATTCATTGGCAAAGGGATTTACGATGTAGACGCGTTCGTCGCCACGATGAAGGACCGATTTCCCAAAGACCAGATTCTCAGCCACGATCTACTCGAAGGCTGTTACGCTCGTGCGGGCCTCGTCAGTGACATTCACGTTTATGAGAAGCATCCCGAGCGTTACAACACGGATGTCAGCCGTCGGCATCGCTGGATTCGCGGCGATTGGCAGATTACGCCATGGTTATTGCCGTGGGTTCCGTGTGCGAAAGGACAGTCCGAGCCTAATCCACTCAGTCGGTTATCGCGGTGGAAGATTCTCGACAACCTGCGGCGCAGTCTGGTCCCCGCCACACTATTGTTGTCACTGTTGCTCGGGTGGTGTCTTTGGCCGCCAGCATGGGTGTGGACCATCGCCGTGATGGCCATCGTAGTGATTCCCGCGGTCTCTTCGGCGCTAGTGGTTATTGTGCGAGGTCCTGGCGAGCATACGGTTGTTCAACACTGTAGCCATGCAATCTGCTCTGGCAGTGTGAGTGCCATGCAAGCGGTGCTGTCACTCGCCTTTCTGCCGTATGAAGCGAGCGTAAGCCTTGACGCAATTCTACGGACCGTTTTTCGCATGTTATTTACCAGGCGAAAAATGCTCGAGTGGAAGACGGCCAGCGATGCCGAACGCGATGGCGCCAGCGACTTGCTGAGCAGTTTTAGTGCAATGTCTGTGGCTCCGGCGTTCGCTACTGCTACCGCCATCGTCCTCATGCTTTGGCAGCCTGAGGCTCTAACTGCCGCTGTTCCATTGTTGTTGCTGTGGCTGGTTTCACCGGGGGTCGCCTGGTGGATCAGCCTGCCTGCAAGAGACGAAGAATCTTCCCTGTCGACATCGCAATTGATGTATCTCCATCAGTTGGCACGCAATACCTGGCGATTCTTCGAGGATTTTGTCGGACCGAACGATAACTGGCTCCCCCCCGATAACTTTCAGGAAGAGCCCCTCGGAACTCTGGCCCATCGCACTTCGCCGACCAATATCGGTGTGTCGCTGCTGTCGAACCTCGCAGCGAATGACTTTGGCTTCATTGCGGTCGATGCACTGTTGGATCGAACCGCACGCACGTTGCAGACGATGCAGAAACTGGAGCGATTTC
>JAIXVG010000209.1 GCA_027483145.1 Planctomyces sp. | reverse complement strand
TATCATTCGCTGAAGGTTAAGCTCCCTGATTTCCGATTCAAATAACTCGCGATTAAAGCAAAAGTTGGTCCGGCAAGCCAATATGAGTGTTTTGATCCAACGATGCGAATCGTCGGTTTTTTTGCTTTCTTTTTCGAATTGTTGAATCCTTGCTTGGTTGTGCTTCTTCATGACCAGCCCACGATCATCACTCGAAGAGGGCCTTGCAGATTGCACCAGGCCACAATCTGCGGCAGGGCCTCAGTCAACGAACAGCGTAAACAGCTTCTCTCTTTGCTTGGCAACGTCGCTCCTCTGTTGCGCTGTGCTATTAAGCCCCGAGTCTCGTCTCCCCGCAGACGATCGCCCCCCTCCCTCCGACCCGTTACAGCAAGTGGTCGCAGGACACACCATTGCCGAGTGGCGTTTGATCCTTCCGACGATCGACCTCCAGTCGACCGCCAACCGGGACCTTGTTCCAGGTCTCATTGAACTGGCCACTTCACCGGCCGTCCCATGGATTACCAGGCGGCAGGCCGCTTACACTCTCGGCCGCATGGGTGACTTGGCTTCAGCCGCAGTCGAACCGATCGCCAAGTTGCTCGACGAAACCGTTCCAACTGAGCCCGAGGCACTCCCGGCTTCGACGTGGGCCGTTAAAGCGATATCTCTCTTCGGACCAACCGCCGCACCCGCTTCTCAGCAGTTGATTGACCTCCTGAACGATCCGGATCGCGAGGAAACCGAGCGACTACTGGCCATTGAGGCCCTTGGCAACATCGGCACCGCCTCCCCTCGCGGGCTTGCCGCGTTACTCCAAATCCTGATTTCTCGCAATCAGGGAGTTGGGACTCACTCTAATGCACATCAAGATGTATTTCGGGTCGTACTGGCGATGCACGCGATCGCCACCGTTCGACCGGTTGTCCCAGCCGCCATTCCGATTTTTGTTCGTCTTTTGGATGACAGTGATGAGGTGGTCGCCAATGCCGCTGCCAGATCGTTACAGACGCTGGGTCAAGTTGCCGCCCCAGCCATCCCTACACTCCTTGACCACATCGCGAACCCGAATTCTCTTGTGAAGCAGGTCGCCGCGGCCGAGGCCATCGGAGCCATTGCCGAGTCTCCCCCTCCCGAAGTTGTTGATTGGCTTGCATCATCCAAAACTCCCGACGTTCTCCTCGCCCTTCAGGTCTGCAAAACGATGCGGGTCCGCGCAAGGCCCGTTGTCCCTCAGATTGAAGCAATCCTGCAGTCGCTGAATGCTGACCAGGAACCCGAACTGGCGCTCACCTGCTGCCAGACACTACTCGCCATAGACCAGGGGAACGTCGCAGCCCTGACCGGTCTTGTTCCGCTACTCGCATCAGTCGATCGAGATGACCGGGCCACCGCGGCTCTCCTTCTACAGAACACCCCGGAACTGCCGGAAGCTATCCATCAACAGTTGATCAAGCTTTCGCGCCAGGGAAACCTCGCCGCCGCCAAAGTTCTGAAATCCCGCTCTCAACAAATCAAGTAGTCGACCATTGTCCGACTTGGGCAATACATCGGGCACCGACGTCTCCTCGACCGTCACTTCCCCTGTTTTCTGATCGAATCCCACTGCAATCGTTCGCTGCTAAAGTCCTTCTTACAGACGACCGAATGCCGTCCCGTGACCGGACGATAGATGCCTTTTTAGTCAATCGTCCGGCCCCCCTCATATGGACAAGAGTTGTCCTCAAAAAGCGGCAGCGGAAATCGGCTTGAACTAAACGGTTTAGTTTGTTAATTTGCTCACCGGCGGGCTCTCCCCAACGATGCGGGTGATGGCCGGCGACCGGCCGCGAGTTTGTGCCATTCTTGATACCGATTGTTTCGATCTCAGTGGCTTGTTGATTGCGGGGGCAAACATCTTGCTGAGCGAGCGGTGAGTACCGTGTGACCGACCTGCTGTTGCGTTTGGCTGGTCACTTTGTCGTCCTTTATCTGGCATGGCGACCTGACGAGCAGGCGGCCTTAGTCTGGCGGCGCATCGGCCTCAAGCCCGCTTTATTGGATCTCCGGTCAGTATGATGGGGAGGTGTCAATCAGTGTCGATAGGATCGCTACCTGTCCTGGATGCTGTCAGCCAGTTCATCGAGCAGTTGCACCTTCGGTGTTTTGTTACTCATGAACAGGCGATGTTGTCTGACGCTAGTTGGGAAGTCAGCATTCCGACGCCCGGCTTCTGCTTTGTCGTCGACGGACCCCCGTGTGAATGCCGTAGCGGAGATGATTTAGTTCCCTTAGTAGCGGGCGAAGTCTGCTTCTTCTTCGATGGCTCGCAATCGGCCAAGGTCCGGTCGTCTCCATATGAAGGGCCAACCTCAACTGCCCACTCCGTTCGCGACCACTTGCAGCGAGTTCTGCTGGGAACAGTCGATCTATCCCGGGCGGCTGGTCTCAACGCACAGCCGGGATTCTTGGCCCATCCCGCCCGCGCAGGCCATGATTCTGCGTCTCCGTTGGCTCGGTTTGCCTTGACGCATGGTATGGCTGAAGCCACCGCCGGCGAGGCAGGGGGGCTGGCGCTAGTCAATCAATTACTGACCACGATTTGCCTCGATGTTGTTCGTTCCCTCTTGGCCGAAGATCGTCCATTCGACCCAAGCTGGCTGGCAGCCTTAACCGATGCCGACATTGGCAACGTGACGGCTCAAGTCTTGAATTGCCCAGAGAAAAACTGGAGTGTCAAGGTGATGGCCGAAATGGCGGCAATGGGTCGTTCGACATTCGCAAGACGATTTGTGCAGCTTACCGGTATGAGCCCGATGGATGCCGTGGCGGGGTTACGAATGCAACGGGGTCAAGACCTGTTGCGGACGACTCTTTCGTTAAAGCAAATCGCAAAAGAGTGCGGCTACGCATCGATCTCAGCTTTTGCCGCATCGTTCAAACGTCGCTGCGGCATGACTCCCAAAGCCTATCGCGAGATCTCGGCCGATAACGCTGCTGCACCTGCAGACGCACCAGCTTGATGCGATCCACTGTAGCGTTGCACGCAGATGGGGTCTAGTCTTGGTGTGCCACTTAGCTTGCAGTTATCACCATACGACGAAAATCTTATGCTGATGGGAAGGATCGCACTGGCGCGCTCAATCGCCCAAGCTACTCGCTGCAATGATCTCTCTTTTGGAATCGCTACCCAGGTTGAAGTCAGCACAGATTTGTTAACGGTCTGCCACTGGTCAAACAACTAGCCATCATTCGGCTGGGCCAACAATTGCGAAGCATCCCGTGCGGTAGATCAGGCGCTCTTGTCAAATCCGACCAACCCCGTAACCAGATAGTCGGTCGCAGACTGGCTCGAGTTGTTTCCAGACAGTTTTTCCAGAAACTGCTTAATCGCCTTCAGCAAGTCGTTCTCATCACTCGAGTCAGTTGTCGAGCCCCCCCCTTCCGACTTCTGACCGCCCAATAACTTGGTAATATCCAGTCCTCCCTGCCCGCCACCACCCAAGCCGCCAATTGGAAATCCTTCGCCTGCAGCTGGCTTGAGTTTGGGTGAAAGGGAATCAGCATCGAGCCCATACTTCGAAAAGACCGACTTGACCGACGCTTCCACTTTCGACGGATCAGGGGGAAACGATCCTGAACTGAACACGTCACTTAGTGCCGACTGTAAATCGGTCTTTAACGACGCGCGGTCCTCGTCACTCAGGTTGGTCTGAGACAGAGCCGAATCGAGTTTAGCGGCAGGCCCTCCCGTTGTTGGCGAACCTGCACTCGAACTGGCGGAAGAAACCCCTTGCTGCTTTAGCAATTGGTACAGATTCGAAGTATTGACACCGCTGATACCAGACATCTGTTTTCTCCCCGATTGTTGAGAGCTGTTCCGAAGGCCAACCTTCAAGCCACTTGGCAGTTAAAACCGATCCGAATACCCAGCTATGATCGTTCCAAACCGCCTCTTTTCTTGATGAGGCCCAAACGCACGAGCGGTCATTGAGATAAGCTCCCGGTTCACCTGCTCAAATATCATCGGCAACAAATCCAGATCAAAAACAGAACATTCAGGTTCAAACGTTGTCGTATTCCTCTCAGGCTAATCAGGCCAGGCAGTTCCGAACAAGAGGCCGTCCCAATTGTTCGCTCGACGCTCTTGGTTCAATCCGTAGCCTGTTAGCCTGCCTTCCGGTGGCCCGGGCAATCGAACCAGGCTGCTCAACTGCGGTTGATCACGTTCCTCGAGATATTGCTTCGCAAAGAGTTAGCGGCGTATTTTGCCGGTTGCCGGATGCGTAGCTGCAGGAAGCCGTGCCATCCGAGCTCACGAATCACTCAGCTCACGATCAATGCTCTGTTATCTGATGACCGTTCACTGACACAGAAATCGGGTGTTGTTTTCCGTTTTGCTGCAAGACTCCGAACTCCTTAACGCCATGTCGAATGTCGTCAGTGACGCAAGTAACTCGGGTTAGCGATATTTGCTTTCTGTTAACCAAGGCCTTTGCAGTCACTTTGCGAGATCGATGATTCGTGTGTGCTCAGTTGATGTTCCCTGTTTCATTCCTCAATTAAGTTGCCACCATGCAGAACGGCCCAGGTCAAAACCGTTATCAGCTGGCCCATCCCTGCATTCATTGTGATCGGGCGCCCGCATCTGCAAAACGGCGAGTCGGGCTGCCAGCCATACTGATCAGTTTACTGGGAATGAGTCTGTCGTATTCTGGTTGCGCCAGCTTTCGTCCCAACCCAATGGCAGCAGAACGGGCCCAGGAAGTTTCAAACGAAGTGGTCGTCGAAGTCGACGATCATCTTCACCCGCGGCTCGATCGACTAGAAGCTGCAGCCGAAAGTCCCGCCCGTTTTCTTGGAATCAAGCCCGATCGTCAGCAGCGGCTACAGCAGGCCGAGGAGGCCGCAGCATTAGCCGCCGACTTCCTGAAGCAGAACCAGATCGACGATGTGCGCGTGACGGTCAATTCGTACGATCCTCAATCAGAATGGCAGCGGCTGGCCAGTCAATCACTACGTTGGCCTGCCTGGGCTTATCCGTTCGGGACACTTGCCTGCCTGAGAAGAACCCTGTTCCCTGAACGAGTCCTCAATCGAGACTCATACAACCCCTGGACTAGAACATTGGCCATTAACTCGGGCGACGAGTTCTCGGCGTTAGCGGCTGCGGCCCATGTGATCGAAGTCGAGCAGGCACCGGTTACTCCCTTAGGACTTAGCCTTGCCCAGTGGCCTGTATTCAACGTTCTCTATCGCCAGCGAAGCTAATACCGCGTCATTCAACTGGCCAAATCCGAGAAAAACGGAACACTGGTAGCCACTGGGTACCGGCG
>JAIXVG010000251.1 GCA_027483145.1 Planctomyces sp. | reverse complement strand
GACTTCCTCGCCTTGCTCGGGCAAGTGAAGTAATTCGGCACTTCGTTTGTACCCTCACCTCCCCGATTACGGAAGACGATTCGCCACACGATACGGTCAACCCGAGCGGCAGTTTCGGCGGATTCACAAACAAAGGGTTCTTGGCGGCCACCCGGGTAGATTAGTCGTTAGGCGTCGGAGGCAAAACGATGGCGGTAGGTCCAGACGAATCTGAGCCTTCAGCCGCCGATGGAACGGCCGAGTTCTTCGGTAAACTGGCGTTAGTCGCTTCGGTCTTCTGTGCGTGCGTCGTGGCCCCATTCGTTACGGCCAGGTTGCTCGGCCCGTGGGTTGGTGTGCTGACGGCGGTCGTTTCGTTGTGAGTGTGGAGTCGATTCGGGCCGCGGCCGATGCCGGGGTTCTTGGCGGGCATCTTGTGTCTGTGGGGCTACGCGGCTTCGCCGGTTCGCTGATCGGTTGCATGGCCATCGCAGTGCGGTAGCTGGGGAACTCGATGATAGCAGCGATGCCCACTCTGCAGCGGTGCAACTACCGCACCTGCATACAAAGGTGTTGCCGCTGCGCTACAAGAAATGAGGCGGGCCACTCCGCAGTTTGAGTGTAAGCGACGGGCTAGTTGCCTGCTTCTGTTCTCGAAGAAGGTTGCGGCGATCTTGGCAGAGGTTCGCCGAGAGCAACATCATCCTCGTCTTCGGGTGTCGCTTCATCGTAATCAGCCCGTCCTTGTTCGTCTTTTCCATTCTTGCCAACGCTGTAGATCACGTAATTCTGTCGAGTTGGCAACACGATATACCTCAGTGGGTGTCCGTCCGGCGAATAGGGATCAATCGGAATCTGGTCAACGTACCGGGGAACGAGGTCATTCAGTGAATTAGGAAACGTACCATTCATTGCCCGATACTCCGCAAGGCCGCAAACCAAAACCAACAGTCGAAAGCGTATCTTCATGCGACAGTGCGCTTCAACGAACACCTTACCAGGTTCCCCTGCGTAAAAATGAGCATAGGCCATGCTCCAGCCGTAATTGCGAGACGCTTTCAAACGGCGAGGGTCCTCAAGATTTGAATCCGGATTTGGATCGGTTTCAACACGAATCAACTCCTCATTTACCATTCGAGGCGTTGGACAGTCTTCCACCAAGTACATGGCAGCGATTGCTTCCATTGCATCGTTAAATGCACGCAGCACTTCATTTTTATCAACTAGATTCGGGATCTCGCCCAAGGCCGACTCAATTAGCATGTAACGTTCCCCAAACAAAAAGACGTTACCGGACTTTAGCTTGGGGGCACTGAGGAGTGCCTTGCGGAGTCGATTAACATCTTGGGGCGTTAGCTTCCCGGTCTGCGCTATCGAATCGATAACCGTCGCTGTGGTCGCCATGCAAGCCACTACGACCAATTGGGAGATGATGACTGGAGTTGAACCGAGGTGCAGTCCCAGTCGCAGACTTGTTTCGCAATCGTCCAAAGCACGGTCGATGTTACCGGCAGCTACGTTAAGCAATGCCCGGGCACCAAGACCCATTACCAGTTCGCGGGCGTCCTGATGAATTGGCAACAGAACGCTGCTCAGTTTTGCCCCATCCTCTCCAACCACGGGGATGTAAGACTCGGGCATTTGACTGGCCTCTGCAACCACTTTCAATGGCTTCTCGTTTAAAGACAACCATTCTGCAAGTTCCGGAAACTCGTTTGATGTCCAAGGCCGGGACTTTGCTTTATGCAACTGAGACTCGACCTTTGCAGCCAGACCATCTTTAGCGGCAAAAGCACGCTTAATCGGTTGAAAGTAATCTCCATCGAGTGGCGGAATTGGGAGACCCAATCGAGAGAAGTATCGTTCACGGATTGAGGCCGGAATTGTTTCGGGGCCAAGAGCCTCTAGTAAACGGGCTGCGAAGTTGTTCTCGCGCGTGACCCAGCTACCGAGTTGTTGGTCCATCCCTCGTACATAGTCGATGGAACCGTCTGCGCGTAATGGCTCGGAAAGTACCGTCGTATCTGGTCCTGGCTTCAACTCTTCAGCCATTCCGGGGGGAGCGGGCGAAAGCAATAGCAACAATGCGACGATAAACGAAGTCGTCGATAGCACATGCGTATTTTTCGAACCGTAGGATTTTTCAGTCATCGTTCCGGGTTCCCTGTAACGTGAAAGGAACATTGGCAAACCATTGCAAAGCACATGAGTTAACAAACGACTCGATAGACATTGAATTAGATCGTTGCGAATGATTTCTACGCGATTCGCAGAGCTGCACCAAACGCAAGTCGGTCGGAACGACGAAGATGGAACTCCGTAAAATTCGGTTATCACAATTTAACGTGGCAAGCTGCACTACCCTAGTCGGGCGATTATTGAAAAAACTGGATGGCGAGTTGTTGTTCCACGGAAACGGCAAGAGACAAAAACGTGCTGGCGGTCTGATGTAGGAACCCAGAAGGAGGGCGGTAAAGTCGTCAAGCGACTTTGCTACACTCGACTGCCGTCACTCCGGCGAAGGTTCACCAAGTGCGATGTCGTCTTTGCTTTCCAGATTATGCTGCAGCAAGTCGGTATGGCCGTGTTCATCAATGGCGTTTCGGCCAACGCTGTAAAGTAAAAACTTATCTCGCTTTGGCGAAGTAGTGTACTTCAGCCGATCGCCCGTTTCTGAAAAGGGGTCAAGCGGAACAATATCCAGATACTTGGGAACCAGGTCACCCAGTGCAGCGGGAAATTCACCGTGAATCGCCCGATATTCAGCCAGCCCACAGAGGATCTTGAGCTGCAACTGCCGGACCACAGACCGAAAATAGATCGAACACTGGCTTTCGCGGTCCCCAGCAGTCGCAGACCTAAACACCACTTTCAATTCGCCATCGCGTCCGATTTCAACCCGCGGG
>JAIXVG010000452.1 GCA_027483145.1 Planctomyces sp. | reverse complement strand
CCTGCCGCTGAAGAACGAGGCGAGCACCGGTGCCATCAACTGGGGAATGGCCCCGAGCGCCAGAACAGAGAAGTACCTGGCCTCTTGAACCTGCACTTCAGGGGCGTGCTGCCCGAAGGCGAAGATGGCTGTTGAAAATGGGGCCAGTAGCATTACCGCTGCCCCGGCAACAGCCGTAAAATAGAGCCCCTGCCACACGGCTGCCGAAACACGACGGTACTGGCCTGCCCCTTCGTACTGGGCGACAAACGTGTTCATGAACGAGGCCGTACCGTGGAACAGGCTGATGATCGTCCAGAACAAAATTCCCGCAGGAAGCGACCCAGCCATTGCATCGGCGTCGTACCAGGTTAAAAAAACCCGGTCCATCATCATCATGATCGATTCCAGCCCATGCCCTACCATCATGGGGAGCGCAATAGCCAATAGCTCTAGAAAGCTTCCTGGTTCATACCGGCTGATGCTCTCCGACTTTGCTGGTCCAGTCATAAATCCCTCTAATGCCACCACCCCCAAGCGCTGGGGCTATCAGCAACCGCCAAGTTCATCCTCTCAAACGTCGGGCCACGTCAATCGTTGGCGCATTCGATGTCGCCTATACCGCGGCGAGCAGCCCCGCGACCGCAACTGAAGTCCAGTTGGCCTAACCCGCAATCTGGCGTTCTCTCCTCCGTGGTATAATCCATCAGGAGCCTGGTTCGCCAGTCGACCAGTAATTCACTGGTAAGGGCTCACGCTTGAGCGGGCTTCGTTTTGCATTGAAGTTTGGTCGAATTGCCCACCAATAATCTCGTGAAACCGGTGAATTTGGTCCGAGGTGCATCACGGGACTACAGTTCTGCAGAGAGCACGCTGGCAAACTCGATTGATGTGCCCGGCAAATTAGAACCCGCCAAATTAGAACACAGTTCAATCCGTAGCTATTGGCACATCAGACTGCCAAAAATGCTACCAACGTTTTCTCAAGTTGATTCGAAATGACCTCCGATAGAAGCCGACCGCTCGTCCGCTCAATTAGTTCGGTGCGGCGATAGATTTAAGCCACTAGCAGACGCGACCGACTGCATACGACCCGACAAGGCCTGGGAGTCCCGATCAGCCTTTGACTGCTCTAATCTCTTCCAAATTCCAGATGCTAACTCGACGAAAGCAAACCGAATTAGCAACTAAGCCACCGGGTCTCTCTCAGCGAGACTTTTTCGTTCCCTTGACGTCCAATTCTCGGCCAACGGCAGCTCCTTCCAGATCCAGCATATAGGCTGCCCAAGACTCACTAGGTGCGTAGACTGCTGACTTACCGTCGCTTGAAAGAGCCAGAGTCATCACATCAGAATCCAATCCTGAAAACGTCTTCGCTTGACCTGTCGGAACGTCCCAAAGATGTAGTGACGGTCCGCCATACGCCAATAGCTTCCCCGATTCGGTGTACTTCATTGCCTGGTATGTTGCCGGACCTCCCGGAGAGTTGTTCAATGCGGCAATTTGGCGTTTGGTTTTTGTGTCCAGGATCGATACGCCACTCCGCAAATTAGCAACTGCGATTGCCGTTGCGTCCCAGTTGTAAGCAAGAGAGGAACATTCCTTGACCGGGGTTCGCAGTTCTTTTTCCTTAATCACTTTTCCGTCGTCGCCAAAAACCTGAATGACACCCTTGCCAACCACTGCCGCAATCAGCTTCAAGTCGCGAGAAATGGCAAACTTGGACTTCGGCGGAACGGGGATTTGGAAGCTTCTTTCAACTGCTCCAGCCGTTCGATCAATGATGTCGATCACCCCACTACTGTCAATCAACATCGCTTTCTTGCCATCTTCGCCAATTTGCAGCTGCCGTTCGTCTCCCTGCGTATTCCCCGCAATTGGGGTCATTTTGCCCTGCCGAAAGACCGACATGGCCGCCGTTTGCACCACAATAAACTCTTTGTCTGCTTCTAGAGGGATCACCGCCAGCACCGAGCCATTGCTCGTATCCTCTTGTGAAACCAATGCTCCGGTCGCCGCGTCGAAAACTTCAATCACTCCACGATCTCGGCCAACCAAAACGTGTTTATCGCCAACTCCGAATGCGACCGAAGCCACACTGCCCCGCAAAACCACTTTTTCAGGAACGAACCACGGGCCCGACAGTAATCCCCCCGATCCTGTCAGAAACACGCCTGGAATCACGATCAGTAACGCCGCCACAACCATCACGGTAATCTTGCCAGATTGACTTTCTGGCCAAACGTACGACGCCAGCGAGTCGGGCACCAAACCCGTAAACGTTTTCGCCCAATCGATTTCTACCTTCTTCTTTTTCGGCTTGTGATTAAGCAGCGCCTCACCCCGTGGATCGCCCAACTTGATCATCGCCTTGGCCGTCCCCCGCCGAACCATCGGATTCTCATCGTCCAGCAATGTTTCCAACGGCTTCAGGGCGTTCTTGTGGCCCAGTTCACCCAAGGCCTGCGAAGTATGATAGCGCACCTCAGGAACGGGATCACGCAGCATGGCCAATAGCGGTGCCAACACTCCAGCGTCCCCGATATCACCCATCGCGACGATTGCCCGGCACCGAACGGGAAACTCGTCTTCCAACGCTTCTTCCAAGGCTGGTAATGCTTTGGCCGACTTCAGCAAGCCAAGCGCCTTCGCGGCCGAGACCCGCACATCGACTGATGTGTCTCGCTTCAAGACAGTCAACAACGGCTCCACCGCCAACAATTGGCCCGATTCACCCAATGAATCCGTCGCCTTTTGGCGAATGCTTGAATTGGCGTCCTGCAGCAGTGGAATCAAAATCTCCGCGGCCGCAGGGTTCCTAAACTTACGAAACGCGCCAATCGCCTTCAGCCGCACGCTTTCGTCAGGGTCACTGAAAAGCTGAGTGAGCACATCAATCGCCTGCTCATCACCTAGTTTTCCCAGCGCGTCCGCCACCACGCTGCGGAGCTTGACGATTTCTGAGTTCACCAATTCCAGCAGCGGGCGAGTCGCCTGCTTGTCTCCAATTTCCCCAAGCGCAATCGCTGCTTGCTCAACGACATCCTCATCACTGTCTGCCAGGGCCTTGATAAGCGGCTTCACCCCTTTGGAATCACCAAGGCGACCGAGTGATGCGGCCGCGTTCGCCCTTGTTGCTGCGTCGCTATCGGCCAGTGCCTTAACTAACGCAGGAACAACTTTCGGCTCCCCCATCATCCCCAAGGCTTCGGCCACGTGGCTGCGAATAATTCCAAAGCGGCTACTCAGCAGCTTTGCCAGCGGCTCGGCACCGGCAGTCAGCTTAAGTCGCCCCAGAACAACAACTGCTTCCAGCACAATTCCGGGGTCATCGTTATCCAGCAACGAAATCAGCCGCGGAACCGCCGGTGCGCCAATCTTCAATATCGAATCGGCAGCCGTAAAGCGAATTTGTGGCTCTTGGAGTGCCAGGTAAACCAGCGCACTTGTCGCCCGAGCATCCCCAATCTTCCCTAAACCGGCCGCAGCCGATCGACGAATTTCAGGAACCTCGTCATCCAACAGCTTCATTAGCAGCGGAACGGCCTGTGGGTCCCCAATCTCCCCAATGCCTGTCACCGCCGCCTCACGCGCAATGATCCAGTCATCGGTGACCAGCGGCTCGAGCAAGGCGAATGCGGCCGCATCGTGCGTGGCTGCAACCTGCTCAATCACCTTTCGCCGTCGCTCTGCGTCTTCATTACCAGTCCCCGCCACACGCTGCAGCTTTTTGGCATACGATGCAATGGCCCCCTTTTTTAACTTCGCCTCCAAGGTTCGCGGAACCGCTAGTTCTGCAGGAAGCGAAGCGATCTCGGCTGCAAACGTCGAGTACTTCACTGGTTCACTAGAAAGCTTTGCCATTCCAGTCGAGCTACTCGACGACTTGGCTGGTGCTTCACCCGGCACCGTAATCGTCTTTGAGCACTTCGGACATTTGATGCGACGGCCCGCCAACTCGGCCCGAACCTTGACCTTGGCCCCGCAATCACAGTCGATCTTGAGGATGCTCTCCCCTGTTGGCTCGTCTGCACCTCGGCCACCAGCCGTCCTCGTCCCAACCGGAAGCCGCGAACTACTGTTTGACTTCGGCTTACCCAGTCGACCACTCATTGAACTCGCTGATGCCGCCGCTTTTGTCTTTCCGGCAGCAGTATCGTCACTGGGCCGGGTAGCAAAGCGACCACTCACACCAGCAGGCTTGGTCACTCGACCCGTTTCTGTCGATGCAGTGTCCTTAGGCGCGGACGTGGCAGCCGCGGCTGGCTGAGTTGCAATCGCTGCCTGAGATCGATTGACAACTTGCTGGGCCTCTAGCATAGCTGCCATCGCCGGACTCTGCTGAGCAGCAGGCGTTACCTTGGGTACGTCATCGGTAATCGTATGCATGAACGGACTAGATGTTGCCGGCGTCTGTGTCATTGACGCTTGGGGCTGAGAGGCAACGGGTGGCGGCGGCAACTGAATTGGAAATGGGGTCGGCTGCGAAT
>JAIXVG010000512.1 GCA_027483145.1 Planctomyces sp. | reverse complement strand
GCAAGTTTCAATTGGCCCCGAAGGGCCTCTGTGCGGAACGAATACGGTTCGACTCGGGATCGAGGCTCCCCGCAAGGTTTCAATTGGCCCCGAAGGGCCTCTGTGCGGAACGCGGCAGCGGGTGCTTTGAATGCACTGGTTCCCGAAGTGTTTCAATTGGCCCCGAAGGGCCTCTGTGCGGAACAAAAGGATTGGGTGGAGCAATTAAACGCCAACTGAGTTTCAATTGGCCCCGAAGGGCCTCTGTGCGGAACGTTCATCCGGGGAAACCGGGTGAAACAATCCAAATCGAAATGTTTCAATTGGCCCCGAAGGGCCTCTGTGCGGAACAAGGGCGGCGGCGTTGACTTCTCTGAGCTCATATCTGCAATGTTTCAATTGGCCCCGAAGGGCCTCGATGCGGAACACAAAGCGGTGGATGTTCTCCATGATTATCCGAGGTTTCAATTGGCCCCGAAGGGCCTCGATGCGGAACCCTCCGCCTGTTCACCTAAAACAGCCTCACTTTCATAACGTGCGTTCCGCAAACACGTTAAAGCATCTTGGTCAGTTTGCGTCCGTTTCGTCAAGCCGTACCCTCCTTATGCCAACTGTGTTCACAGCGGTTACGGAGCCGCGTTTAAGCAGTCTCCTTGATCCGCGTTACCCGCCGGAGTGCTGCTGTCCTCGCATGCCGCCATCTTGTATTCAGCGCAGCGCTCGCCGTGCCCACTTGTGGCTTCTGCGCGCTCGCCGCATCACTCTCTTGATTGGCGGCCAGAGTGTCAGGCCGCTCGCCCCACGTTTGTCGTCCGGGATCAACCGATCAACCGGACCAAGCTGGCGAACCGTTTCGCCAACTGTCGGGCTTCACCAGTGCCAGGGAAAACGCTTGTTAGAGATTAACAGCCAGTTGCCCTTAGCGCCGCTTGCTTTCCGGGCCGCAAGACAGGCCACCATCTTGAGACGCCAAAGCACTTGCTTTAATCGCCCAAGGTAGTCTCGCTCCATAACCCCGCAGGACGATGCAGCGATACAAAAGGGGATACGTAAAACAGACTCGCCTGGATCACGGGCGAGTTGTTGAGGGTCGATGGTTTAGGGTTGAGGGAGGGAAAGACGAGTCGTCGGGGCGGCCGAGACGCTAAATCCCCGGATTAGATGACGACCACTGGTTCGTAGTCGGTGATTGGTTCTTGCCAACGCCATTGCCGACGGCTGCCGCGCTCGTCCACGGGAAATAGGTCGAACTGATCTTCGAGGCCCAAATGCTCGCCCACGTGCCGACGCAGATCGGGAAGTTCATCAGGCGTGACCTGGACGACAAACACGCTTTTCTGCACGCGATGCCCATACTGACACAGGACTTTGGCAACTTTGTTTCGCCGACGATCTTCGGACACATCGTAGGCAGCGACATACAGGCTCATCCGGTTTCCTTTGGATTGGGAGGATTGGTATCGGCCGAAGGAGGTAAACTGTCGGGATGGACAAACGGAATGTACGGAATCGATCGATCAAGCAGATGCCGCCTGAATGCTCTGACCTGACTGACAAAATGCTGCAGGTAGGGTTGAGCAGTTTCCAGGACAAGACTACGGCATTGACGCTGCCAGCCTGTATGAAGGGCAGTTCGAAACGCTTTGTGCGCTGTGTGGCTGATAGTGAGGGGATACGGGCCTTTTTCATCACGGCGAAAACTGGCAGGCTGGAGTTTAAACGAGATCTCAATGACGGCTCGGTCGACCAAATGGCGAAACATTTCTTGCAGGTCGGACGCCAGCGCCCCATGCCCGCGGCGCGGCTCGTGCAGGACGCCCAGGCTGACCGCAAACCCCTGCTGCTGCAGCAATAGCGTGAGCAACCGGTGGAGCGTCGTGAAACCGAGATTCAAAAGAATATTGAGCGGATCGTCCGCACCGGGCGCTCGGCGACCAGGAAAGGAAAATTGATGGGCTGCCCGCTGGCCGAAGCTTCGATACCAGGCCGCGGCGCCCGCCCCTTCGATTCCCATGAGTTGCGGTAGTGAATTGCAGCGGCCTGCTTTGTGAGCTAGATCGCGCAATTGGCCACACACATCGCCAAAAGTCTTGCGTTCGGGACAAGCAGCTGCCAAGGCGGCGTAGTTGGTCAACTTCGCAATCACCAGGCTAATGGCCAGTTCAAGCCGCCACTGAGCGTCGTTCCGACAACGGACCTGGGCGAGTAACAGGTCTGGGTCTTCCAATACACCCGAGGTGATCCAGACATCGCCAGCCGCCGACGAAGTTGCCAGAACGAGAGGTGTGCCTGTTGCGGCGATTTGTCGTAGCGTGGCCGACGATGGGCTGGGATAACCGAGACAAACCAGTTGCTTGATGCGGTCCCAAGGAATTTCGATGGCAGAAGTTTCGCTGCCTGTGCGGCCGCACCGCAAGCGGTCGTCGCGGACATCAAGCCACTGAACGTTCGGCCCAACCAGCACGAGTGACCGCGTTGCTAACGTCGATTCTTGAGTTTCGCCCGGGAGTGAAACAGGACCAGGAACAACCCGGCTGCGAGTGGTATCGTGCCAGCCGAGTTGGTCGGTGGGCGTTGGGCCTCCCAATGGCAACTTTTGCCACTCGTCATCCATCCAGAATCGAAAGCCGAGCCATTCAAACGGTTCATTCAATTCAATGAACGACGTTTTGTCGGCGTTGAGTGACAATCGTAATTCTTCTGCTGCTGTTTCAGCGGAGCTGAATACCTCAGCAGCGGCCGCTTCCTCCTTGAACAGGATGACAAAGTCGTCGGCGTAGCGAATGAGACGCGCGTTAGTGGCAGCTAGAACTTCGTCGAACTCGTCAAGGAAAATGTTCGCCAGTAGCGGCGAAAGAACAGCCCCCGTGGGCAAGCCCTGGTCGGGGAAGGGAGATCCGCACCGCACCCACTGCATGATAAGGCCAACCAACTGCGGGTCGGCCAGATACGCATGAAGCCGCTTCTGCAATTCCTCGTGCGAGACAGAATCGAAAAACGCCGTGAAGTCGGCTTTCAGTGCCCAGCGATACCCAGCCGCGAAAGCATCTTGAAGATGGCGAGGCGCATGATGCCGACCCAAGCCAGTTCGATACGCCAGCGAGCTGCTTTCAAAGAGCTTGTCGAGCGCAGGGCCGATGAAATCGAGTACAGCCCGCTGGAGTGTGCGATCTTCACGCTTGGGAATCGCCAGAATGCGTTCTTTATCAGCCGTTCGCAGAATGACTTGCACAGGTGGCTGGGGCGTATAGGTACCAGCGCGAATTTGCCGAAGTAGCTGCCCAGCGCGACCTGGCTCTAAGTCATAGCGTTCTGCAGCGGCATCAAGAAACTGCGGCCCGAACGCCAACTCGCGAAGGCCGCTGGAACGAGGGCAGCTATACGGGTCGCTGCCCAATTGCGCGACACGGTAGTGGCCATGCCCAAAGCGGGTGTTCTCACCCACGCCGACGTATTGGCCCCAAATGAGCGTTTCGATTTCCGACGGCGACAGGTTTTCAATCACCACATCGCCCAGAGCACCACCCAGCCTGGTTCGGTCTTGAGGACCGCCATAAGCAACATCGAGCCAGACCAATTGGTTATCGGCAATTGATGCTTTGCTCTCGGAGGCTGTGCTTTCTGTCGTGGTGGTGTTGGTGGCCGTAGGCAGTGTTGGAGCAAATCCGAGCTTGTTAAGCCTGGCCCGTACCCTGCGCAGGAATACGCCTGGATCAAATGACCGGCGGTCGAAGAAGCTGTGCCGCTCGCCTTCGCGATGATGCTTCGAGCGGCTCATTCTGAGCGGCGAGATGAAGCGAAGGGTGATTCGGCTTAGACTCTTGATTCGTTCGAGTTCGGCGAGAACTTCTTCGATGGGAATAGGTGTAGGCCGGTTGTCATCGTATAACTGGCGATCACTGACCAGATCGGTAATCGACTTCAGCGTAAAGTTCCCACCAAAAGTTTGGTTGCGACCGCCTGTTTTGCGGCTTAGTTCAATTAACCCCTGCCGCAACAACCGCACCCGCAGGTGGGCGTCTTCGACGGATGAGGCGATCAACGTGATACCGAAGGCATATGTCTCGAATGCGGAAACCTGACACCGCAATTGCTCAACCGCCTCGACCATGAGGCCCTCGGGCAGTGCAGGAGCGGTGTTCAGCGCCAAGCCGTTGGCCTCGCAGACCACCGCGTAGAGGAGGCCCGCTTGGTGCGGATGCAATTTCACCGCACGATGCACCTTGAGGAGCACCCGCAAGCGAAAAATGTGAGGACAGTTTGACACAAGCCATGGCCCGAAGCTGTGTTTTTGCAAGAGGTGCCGCGCTGACGAAACCTGTGTTATACACTGCGGTGGCTGAGCGACTTCTGCAAGTGAGTCCGTCAGGAACTGTATTTGGGGCAATTCCCAAGCCAAAAAAAACGATCGGTACTCACCGACAACCTTTTGTGCATCAATTGCAAAAGTACTCAACTGCATGATCGGACTTACGAGCCAAAGCTGAAAACCCGAAATGGCTGCAACATCTGCGGAAAAGTGGCCAAGAAAGAAAGTGTGTCAAAAACCGTGGCATCTCCCGCTGGGGTCGGACGAAGAAACGGCCAGGTAGTACCTACTAGGCCGGGTAACTCGTTAAATCGAGGCTGATGGCTTCGAGAGACGGACGAAGGGAACTTCGGTCTGCTTGGT
>JAIXVG010000457.1 GCA_027483145.1 Planctomyces sp. | reverse complement strand
GGGGTGCGTGAACTGATTCTGGTAGCCCAGGATACAACCTACTACGGCCTGGATTTATACGGCCGTGTTCGGCTGACAGAACTGCTGCAAGAACTGGAGCAGGTCGAGGGGATCGAATGGATCAGGCTGATGTACCTGTACCCGATCAACTTTACTGACGGCCTAATCGACGTCATCGCCAATTCTCGCAAGATTATCCCTTACCTGGACATGCCACTACAGCACATTAACGACGCCGTGCTAAAGCGGATGCAACGGCGTGTACGGCGGGCCGATATTGATGAACTGTTGGGTAAGTTGCGGCAACAAATTCCCAACCTGGTGATGCGAACGACTTTTGTGGTCGGGTTTCCGGGCGAGACCGATGAGCAGTTTGAAGAGCTGTACGAGTTTGTGAAGCAGCAAGAATTCCAGAGGGTTGGTGTGTTTACGTACTCGCCTGAACCAGGAACGCCAGCCATGAAGCTGGATGGCCATATGGATGAAGCGATTAAGCAAACCAGGTATCAGCGACTGATGGAGTTACAGCAGGGAATTGCGTTCAAGTTCACCGATTCGATGATTGGTTATGAACTGGATGCATTTGTTGATTTGGAAGTTTCTGAAGGGGTATGGCAAGGGAGATGCTACTTTGATGCTCCCGAGATTGATGCCAGCGTGATTATTCACGGCGAGAATTTGCAGCCCGGCGACATGGTGCCAGTCGTCCTCGAATCGAGACGTGATTACGACTTGGTCGGAACTGCGGTCGATGCCCCCATCCCACCAAAACTGGCAACCGTTGCGTCGGCAGGCAGCAGCTTGCCAATTGTATAAGCATGAATTGCTTGCCGCCGGTTGATTCGAAGGCTGATTGGACCTCGCATCCGTGGCATGGTGCCACAACGCTTAAGATTCTATTGCACCATCACTATGAACTAGCCGTTACATGCCAGACCTGTCGCAAGAACGCTCTTTGAATGTGCCGAATGCGATTACGTTCGCACGACTGCTTTTGTCGTTCGTGGTCTTTGGGCTCATTGCAACCGAGAAGCACTGGCTGTGGGCGGCAGGGCTGTTTGTCTTCGCTGTGCTAACCGATGTCCTCGATGGATATATCGCCCGGCGGTACGACTTGATTACGGTGCTAGGCCGCATCCTTGATCCGTTTGTTGATAAGTTCATCACTGCTGGCGTGTTTGTGTTTTTGCTGCCCGTGGCTCACTCGGGCGTTACGCCGCTGATGGTCATGATTGTCCTGGGCCGCGAGATGCTCGTGACTAGCCTGCGAGGGGTGATCGAGCAGCAGGGCCAAGATTTTTCGGCGAGCGTCAGCGGTAAACTGAAGATGTTCCTACAGTGTGTGGCAGCCACATTTTGCTTGTTGGTTCTTGACAGGAATGTCGCCAATCTAGCTCCAGCCGCTGACATCAACATGGTCCGCGATGGACTATTGTGGTTGATGGTGCTGGTGACTGTTTGGAGTGGCTGGGTTTATGTTCGCCGGGCGATGGTGTTGCTACGTTCGAAGTAATTCCTTTCGTTTTTCGCAGATTCACCCTTGGTCGGCGAAAAAATTGTGCGGCGAGCCGCACTCTACAAGATCAAGGCCACATTGCTCGGTTCTTGAAACCTGGAAGGTCCCACGCGGGTAGGTGTTTCCGTTCGGCTTGCAGTTTGGTTTGCCCGGATGAAATCGAATCACTTGCAAAGGGGCGTTATGCGAATTCTGGCGTTTTTGCTGGTTACTGCCGCGGCTGGATGGTCGCTTTGGGCGTTTGGTGACGTATCTAAAGGAGTGGACCGGCCGGATGTGGTCTATTCATCCCCAGATGGGACAGAGCTGCGTCTCGATTTTGTCAGGCCAGAGGGTGACGGACCATTTCCTCTGATTCTCTGTATACACGGTGGGGGCTGGCGACAAGGCTCGCGGACCGACTACCGCGAGTTTCAACAGAAGATGAGTGAACTGGGGATGGCGTCGGCGTCGATTCAGTATCGACTGACACCAAAGCATCAGTTTCCTCCTCAGATCGACGATGTCCAAGCAGCCATCAAGTATTTAGTTGAGCACAAGGCCGACTACAAGATCGATCCACAGCGAATCGCCACGTTTGGCGGCTCGGCGGGAGGACACTTGGCCCTATTGTCTGGACTGTCTCTTTCTGACCCTTCCTTTAAGGTTGTGGCGATTGTCAACGTGTGTGGACCAACAGACCTGAGGACTTTTCGGTCCTCGCCTTCAGGCGACAAGGTGCTAAAGGACGGGGTAAGCCGTGATTCTAGTGAGCTATTGGAGGACTTGTTGGGGACCGCCAATCGAGAAGACAAAGTTTATGCGACGGCGTCCCCCATCACGTTCGTCAATCAGAATGGCCCGGCAGTGTTGACGGCTCATGGAACGGCGGATGATCTGGTACCACTTGAACAGGCAGAAAAGCTGCACGCGGCCCTGAAGGATGTGAGAGCCGATGAGCGGCTGATTGTTATAAAAAACGGAGGACATGACTTAGGCAAGTGGCCTGACCCTGCGAGGACCAACGCTCTGGTTGATATGGTGGCGTTCTTTCAGAAGCACCTGAAGCCGTAGCGAAACCATCACGCGGGGGACCGCAATGCAGAAACCCCAGACTCACGTCCAGTCCGGTGCTGGCCGTTGGAAAGAGCGATACTTCAGAGTTACGACTTCGCGATCGTCTCCCACAGTCGATCAAGCCGTTGGATTGAGACGCTTCCCTGAGTACCCAGTTCTTGGGCAAATAGCGAAACTCGCAGCTCTTCAAGTTGCCAGCGATAGGCTTCCAATTCGGGCGAGACCGTTCCCCACTCTTCCGCCTGCTTCAGTTTGTCCCAGCAACGGTTCGAAAGTCGAGCCAGTTCGGCCGTGTGCGCCTGGTCTTTGGCCAGTTGTTGATTAAGCTTGGAGATACGGGTCAGAACTCCGGTGAGATACCTGGGAAAATGGACAATGGCCCCCCAAGGGGTGTTCCGAAGAAATCCAGGTGCCAGCAACCGGCCAGCCTGCTTTTGAATATCGAGCCGCGCGATTTGATGCGTAGCGGCCGACATCCCTTCGATTGACTTTCGCAATTCAACAGCCAAAGGAAAGAGTTGAGCTAGCAGTTTGGTCACCTGCGAGACGGCCACCGGCAGCTCTTCACGACCACGAATAAGGATGGCTCGAAACTGCTCGGGGCTTCTGGGAAGTGGTTGCCCTTCAATAAAGGCCCGCTGGGCCACCAGAACAGTCACATCTTCCAAAAGGTCGATGGGCGGTGGGAAAATGGTCGCCTGCGCTCTCCAGGCAGACCACTGAGGGATCTTGCGAATCGCCGTTTGCAACGGAGCGACGGCCTCCAAGAGGCAAAGCCGACGGACCCCTAGAGCAGTCTCTTTGGCGGCGCGGTAAGGCTGCTCAAAAAGCCTGAGGCCAGCTGCTGTCCCTTCGTCACACAGGCTGGGATAACCCTGAAATCGCATCCCATCCCGTTCGAGCTCGACCACAGCGGGTAATCCGCCAAAGTCCCATGTCTTCAGGTCAGACCGCGTCCATTGCTTCGCATTAACGGTCGCAAACCGTTCTTTAGCAGCTACGCCAAGCTGGCTGCGAAGGGATGACAGGTCCCTCCCCTCTGCCAGAACATCGCCTGAGTCGCCAATCACCTTTAAGTTAAGCGTGAGATACGTTGGCAGCTTATTCACATCGAACATCTGCGGAAGCACGCGAGTGCGATACTTCTCGTTGAGGTGGTTGGCCAGCACGACGGCTAGCGGTCCCCTTCCCGGAAGCAATGCGTTCGCCACATCGCGGGCGGTATCGGGAATTGGCACCAATGTTCGGCGATCATCCTTAGGAAGCGAGCGAATCAGGGCTTCGAGCTTCTCATTGATGAGGCCTGGCACCAGCCAGTCCAAGCGCCATGTTTCAAGCTCGGCCAACTGCTGCTGGGTAACTGTAACAGTTAAGCCATCGCTACTGGTCCCTGGAGCGAACTGGTATTCAAGTGGAGCCTTGAATGCCCCCAGGTCGATCTCTGCCGGAAAACGCCCCGACAGCTCATCGGCTTCATCAGAGAGAAGCAAGTCGTGCCGCTGCATCAACAGTGCTTGCTTACTCTTCGCATCAGCCTGCTGATACCAGCGTTTCAGTGTTGTTCCATCACAAACATCGTGTGGCAAACGTTGATTATAGAATTCGCACAACGCGGCGATGTCGGCTATGAGAATTGGCCGGCGCAACCGAGCTTCCAGTTTTTCGAGGTCGGCATATAACTCACGATTGGCCACAACAAAGGGGGGCGGCGATGGGAATTCGCCTGCCACCAATCCCTGCTCGATCAAGAGTCGCCGCGATTCCTGCGGGTCGACTTTTGTGTAAACAACCCG
Organism: Planctomyces sp.; assembly: GCA_027483145.1. Classification (GTDB taxonomy): domain Bacteria; phylum Planctomycetota; class Planctomycetia; order Planctomycetales; family Planctomycetaceae; genus JAIXVG01. The sequence continues at coordinate 969 of JAIXVG010000457.1, read as the reverse complement.
GCGGCGGGGGACAATGGGAAGTCCAAACAACAAAACACGCTCAAAGGCGTGAGCAGCAAGACGCTCCGCCAGCCAGTGAGGCTCGCTATAAGTGCGATTCACCAAGTGGGCCGCAAGTCGCTCGACCCAGGCAGGATCGATTACGGCAGCCGTCCGCAGAAAACGGCGCGACGTTTCGACCTGCTCGCCAGCTAGAATCCACTTGGGCTTCTCGGTCACGATTGCAGAACCGGGCCACAGATGAGCTTTCTGCCCCCCGGCCACCAGGTACTCTCCGGTTTCAGTTCGCTGGGCGACGTTGGAAAGAAACCCCGTTAGCAAGGCGCGATGAATCGCATCAAAGTCGGGACTGGCTTTGCGTCGTGACTGCTCGGCTTTGGGGACCAGATCGGCCAATTCGCGATGCACCTCGACCCATTCTCGCATTCGGAGTGGCGACAAGAAATTCTGGCGACAGGCCTTCTCTAACTGCCCACGAGATAGTTTGTCCTTCAGGTCGTGATAGAAGTCCCACAGCTTTAGATAGCTTAAAAAATCGGAACGAGGTTCTTTGAACTGGGCGTGGGCCTCGTCGGCAGCTTGCTGCTTCTCGATGGGGCGTTCGCGCGGGTCTTGAGCTTCCAGAACAGACGCGATGATCAGGACTTCTGCGACACAATGCTCGTCAATTGCTGCCAGTAGTAACCGGCCAATGCGTGGATCAACCGGAAACTGGGCCAATCGGCGACCCAAGGGTGTCAATTGGTTCTGGCTATCAACTGCACTTAACTCGAACAACGTGCGATAGCCATCCCGAATGGCGTCGAGCTTGGGAGGATCGATAAACGGAAAGTCCGCCACATGCCCAAGCTGCAACGACTCGCACTGCAGGATCACCGCAGCCAAGCTGGTTCGCTGCAACTCGGGGCAGGTAAACCGCTCCCGCTTGAGGAAGTCATCGGAACTATAAAGCCGCACACAAACACCAGG
>JAIXVG010000379.1 GCA_027483145.1 Planctomyces sp. | reverse complement strand
GCCGATCATTTCGCAGCCATTCCCCCACAATGTACGGACCAGTTCCCAATGGCTGAAGATTGTACCGGGTATCGGTGTTAAAGAACTTGCCAAATGCAGCCCCGTGGGCGCTCACCTTCTTCTGCGATTCTTCTTCAGCTTCCGTCAAACGCTCAAGGGTCAGCTCTTTACCATCTGCTCGCAAATACTCGCTGAACAAATGCCAGGGCGGCCCGAACGCCGAGATGCCGGCCGTAAACTCGAACGCCTTGAAATACTGCTGCCGATATCTCATGCGGACCACGTTCGGTGCGATCACATCACACTCGACCAGATCCTGGTAATAGGTTCGAATTGAATCTCCATCAACGGTTGGATTGTTAAGGACTGCGTAGGCGAACTCGATATCTTTCGTCGTGTACGGCGTTCCGTCCGACCACTTCACATCATCCCGCAAATAGTACGTGTAGTACGTTCCCTGCTGCAGATCGATCCACTCCTTGGGGGCAATCACCAGAGCCGTCTGGCCTGTTTTTGCTAGCTGATCTTTCAGTGGGTTCTCATTCGTCAGTGGAACCACGCGCAGACTACCGTCTACCTCTTTGGTCGCCTGACCATACAGTTCGACGCCCGTCGTCAACCGGTACTTCCCCGACGGAATCCCCGAAATCTCCACCTCTCCTGTGTCGTTGGTCCACAGGTGGTATCCACTTGACGGAGCACCAGAAATCGGCTCTGCCGGAAACGCCCCGACCCACGACTTACCAACCGGTTTCCCTGCACCATCAACAACCGTCAGCTTCAGCTTGTTTGGTTTCTCTTTTTCCCCAGAGTCAAATGGAATCACCAGCTCTGCTGCCGCGTCACCTGTCTCCGGCTTCAGTCGCCGCTCTTGCCCTGCAAATGCTGGACTTAGCTTAATCGAATCTTCGACTTTCCAGCCCTTGGCAATGTTCGGCTCGTATTCGAATGTTTCCGGATTCTGCCGCGCCAGTGCTTCCTGGACATACTGACCAATGTAGGTCTGAACCGCCGAGGTCTCGGTGACCGGGTTCAAGACCTTCGGCTCAGAGTTAAACCGAATCCGAATCGAATCCCCTGTAACAGGCTTCGTGGGTTTCCCCGCAGCTTTGGCATTCCCCACATCGGCGGGGATCGTCGCACGCTGGTCGCTACTCTCAACGCTGGGTGCCAGCCGCGGAATTTCGATCCCGTCGATCTCGGTCATCACCTTGATCGATGCAACCAGTTGGTCCACTTCTGAAGTGCCGCTTCCGCTAGAAGAATCCGATGGCTTGACTTCGTCCGCAGGTGCTGCCGCACTCACCCCAGGTTTGACTGCTCCCGATTGATCACTTTTGGCAGCCGTCCCACTGGGGGCCGAGGCACTACTGCAACCGGCCAGAACCAGACACAACCCCACGCCAAACCATTGGACCAATCGCATCGATGTCTCCTGTATGGTTGAGGGTTGAGAGTTTCTGGTTGAGGGAAAGCTAGCTTCGCCCCACACCCTTTCCTCTGTCCCTCAACTCTCAACCTGAAACCAATCGCAACCTGAAATTCATTCTGCAGGGTGCGGCAAGCCGCACCGTTCGTATTGTTGACTAACCATTCCTGCCAGCGCACTAGCTGAACTAGCACGCGAGATCATCAAAAATGGTGCGGCGAGCCGCACCCTACAAGCCTGAATGGTTGAGCGCCCGGAGTTCAGGGTTGAGGCAAAAACTGGTTTTACCCCCCGCCTCTTCCTCGTTCCCCCAACGCTCAATTCCAAAACCTCAACTACTCAATCTTCAGCGAAAACGGCATCACCAGCAGCGTACTTTGCTGTTCAAGCAGCTTAAGAAGCCACAAATGCCGCCCCAACTCCTTCATCGTCGGTGCTCCGGCATCGCCAGCGAGCGCTGTGGCCATGTCAGTAGTCATTGCCGACGCACGGGTTTCAAGGTTAACCCCCAGCAGTTGTTCCAACGGATTGACCGCCTTGGGCAAATTGACTCGTTCCAGCTTATCGTCTGGCCCAAAACCGGCTTTCGCTTTCGCTTCGGCGATCGCGTCACCCAACGTTCCCAGCTTATCGATCAGCTTCAGTTCCTTCGCCATTGCTCCGGTGTAAACTCGGCCTCGCGCCAACTTCTCGAGGGTATCGACTTCCATTCCTCGGCCCGCCGCCGCCTTTTTGGTGAACTGCTCATAGATGTCCTTAAGCAGCGTCATCATGGCTGTCCGTTCCGAATCACTGAAGCCGGTTGTTGAACTCAGTACCCCGCTGTTAGCTCCTCTTTTCAGAATCGTCGTGTTGATCCCGATCTTCTTATAGAACTTATCGAGTGCCAGCTTGCCACCCACCACACCAATCGAACCCGTAATGGTTCCTGGCTCGGCATAGATCACATCGGCTCCCATACTGATGTAGTAACCACCACTGGCCGCAACGTTCCCCATACTGGCGATCACCGGCTTACTCAGAGTCTCCAGTTCGTGCCAAATCAGGTCGCTGGCCAAAGCACTCCCACCAGGACTATCGACCCGCAGTACCACTGCCTTGATGCTGTTATCGTCGCGTACCTGACGAATCGCCTTGATGATCGTGTCGCTCCCCATTGTGTCGCCCGACAGCATCCCTGATGAGCTTTCTCCCGGCATGATTGCTCCGGTGGCATGAATCACAGCGATCTTGGGATTGGTGTTCTTGCGGCCAGCCGGCTCGACCCCGGCAATCAGGTTCATCATGTTGATGAAACCGTTGAGCCCGCTGAAGTCGGTATCGAGTTTCTTCTTCCCATAGTTCCGCACCAGCTTCATGTCGCTGGGCTGCCCCGATGGCACAAACAGCTTGGCCAAATCGCTTGCATAGGCGATATGATCAATCAGCCCTTCCGCGAGCGCCTTCGCTGCAGAATGGGGGCCAG
>JAIXVG010000550.1 GCA_027483145.1 Planctomyces sp. | reverse complement strand
CGCTGCATCGGGTTCGTCATCATGCCCGACCATGTGCATGTCCTCCTTTGGTTCCCCAAGATCGGGCAGCTGAGCCGGTTCATGCAGCAGTGGAAGGGACGCAGCTCGAAAGAGATCAAAGTGTTTTTGTTGCGCTCGGTGCGGGAGTATGCGTCGAAGTTCTGCAAGACCGATCCAATCTGGCAGGTGCGGTTCTACTCGTTCGAGATTTACGCCGTAGCCAAGATTGAAGAGAAGTTGAATGACATGCACTTGAATCCCGTCCGAGCGGGTCTGGATCAGAAACCGACGGAGTGGCGGTGGGGATCAGCCCGTTGGTATCTTGAGCGGAGAACGGTCGGGATTCCGATCCAGTGGGTCGATTGATGCGATGCGTCCAGTGCGTGCTTGTTGTTCCTGCGTCACCCAGCGACGAAAACTGTGTAGGCGTACTCGACCCATGCCCCTAAATCTAAGAATGAATGGCTACTTATGTACTTCTCAACTGCTGAAGTATTGGCAATGGAGGAGATTATAGGCCTCAAAGGCGCATTCTTCTTGGCAAATGCGCGATCCCGACTTCCATTTGCCGCCCCACGATTTGTTGTCCAATTGAACTATTGCGAATTGTTGGGTGGAGACCCGGATTTAGCTTTCGTCGCAGGAATTCGCTTTCCTTGCCACCTTGGGCTTCGAGGAACAAAGATTGATGGTAGTTTTCTATCGAGTGTCAAGAATCCCGACAGAGTCGAAGTGCTCGATCTTGGAGAGACAAAAGCGGAGACTTCCACTCTCACCGCGCTAAAGCGTTTTTACCGACTCGAACATTTGTTTCTTGATAACACCAGCGTCGATGACGAAGTTGTCGATATATTGTGTGAGCTGACGAGTTTGAAAACACTGGCTGTTTCGTCCACGCGGTTGACCAAGAGCGCACTGTTTCGAGTAACCAAGAGTATCAATTTGGAATCCGTTCACTTGGATGTAGGAGCTTTCGACAGAGTCGAGATGATGTCGATTGAGAAGCAATCGGGAAAACTGAAGATCAATCAGTCCAAGTCGTAAGAGTGTCACTACGGTGTGGCATGCTTGTGCTTGGACAAGCATGGTTTTCGGGCATGCTCCGAACATCGTATAAATCGCAATCCTCGCCTTCAGCATGCTTGCTCTAGGCAGCAAGCATGGCACCAAGCTGACCCCCGCAGCAGCCTGACGCAAGACGATCGCAGCGTCCAGTACACCTACGACTTCTACAACAATCTATCCCAAACGATTGTTTCGGCCGGGAAAGCAAATTCAATCGAAGGAACCCATACCTTCCAGTATGACGGCTTTGGTCGGCGAGTGGCCAAAGTCGCGGCTGGGGCAACCCCCAGTACGACGGTCTACGTCTCTAAAACCGTCGGCCTCCCCAATTCGCCGTATCCAGCGGGGGCATGGTCATGGCCCAGCATGAGCATGATTCGCTACATTGGCAAAGACATGCTCGCCAATGTCGGCAAGCATTGCACCCAAAAACTCAACTCATACCGACCTTGCCACCCCGCCGAGCCAGAATGGGCCGTTCCCTCACTTGAATACCTGCCTAACGATGTTTAGGACGGCCGAGCGGACCCTATCCGGCTGATCAACCCGCGCCGGAAAAGTCGAGCACTTACTCCTCGCTAATCGGTTCGCCGCCGTTTCGACTGCCGAGGCTTTGCCAGACGGCAGTGTCGATGTTCTCGCTGACGAATCGAACGTGGCCGTCGCAGTACAACGACTGCACGCCCCCCACATGTCGGCTGTGAGTTGCCACGTTGTGCGACAGGCGGCTCCACCAATACGCATTTCGGGTGCTGTGGGGCAGGCCGCCACGGCAATCGATGCCACGGTCGTTCGGGCCGCGAATGTGGTTGTACATGGTGTGGCCCGGTGCACCGTATAGCAATCGATTGCCCCGGGTTAATTGCAGCCGATTTCCGGCGACGCAGTCTGCGGGATAGTTCACTAATTCGGGTCCGTTGTCGGTATTGTTGTTGCCGCTGGTCAAGGCAAATCCGGAAGTCGGTAATCCGCCAGTCCACGTCCCTGCTCCATTTGAGATGCTGGTCGCCTGAGGGTCGGCTGGCGAAGAAAGGGTCTGCTCGCTCATGCAGATCGTATTGCTGGTCCCATCGGTGATGTCAGCAATGCGAACAGCCGAGTTCTCAAAGAAGATCCCAGTCACTTGTTGCCCACCCGGATTTTGGGGCGAAACAGGAAGGGTGTTCCCCGTGTTCAGGACATAGTTGGTCACGCCAACGAAATTCCCTCCCTGGGTCAGCGACTTGAGGCCCAGATCGCTGGGGCAGAGGAAGACCGGGGGTTGTTTACCTACTATTGCGTTGTTTGCAGCCGTATCGGGGCCACTGTTGAAATTGATTTGACTATACAGCGGGCCTTGATCGAGCTGCGGCAGTAGCTGAGCAAAGGCAGAGAAGCAGTTCCCCTGCCCGCTGGTGGCGTTACTCATGGCAGAGGGGGTTCGATTATCGCTGGCAGAGACGTAAACCACGCGGCCGGGGGGGAAGACGCGGGTACTGCTTTCGTAGGTATGCAGCGCCAGCCCCAGTTGCTTCAGGTTGTTCCGGCACTGGGTCCGCCGCGCGGCCTCTCGCGCCTGCTGAACGGCTGGCAACAGTAAGGCAATCAGCACCGCAATAACGGCGATGACAACCAACAACTCGATCAGCGCGAACCCTTTGCGATACACGCAAAGATCTCCTTTGTGGCTTGCTTTATCTCGATCGGGTAGCGAGTGTCACAACAAGTAAAGCGACCCGCAATTTCTATCACAAGTTTATCGAGGAACCACTTCAGAGCAAATCGAATTGTCAGTCCATAGAAACCCAAGCACCCCAGGTCGTTAGCTGCGAATCTTGTGTTCGCAATGAGCTATTACGGCTTGGGGGCTTACTTAACTTGTGATCCCTGCCACTAGATGGCAGGTGCTGCGGGAAAATCGATGGCCACTTGGGTTACGCCATGCAGGTAGTTGGTGATCGTCTTGTCGCCGATGATAATGATGATGTCGACAACGTTCTCTTGCGTGTAACCTGCTTCCAGCAAGTTAGCGGTTGTCTGTTCGCCGGGCTTGCCACGGTTCTCAGCTGTTTCACGAACAAAACGGGCGAGGGCATCGAACTTGGCATCGAACGAGATTTGACCACTTCGAATTTCGATGACCTGTGCTGGCGTAAACCCAACCATTGTTCCCAGGACCGAGTGAGCAGCTAAGCCGTATTCGCACTCATTGACCTGGCTGACGACCAAGTTGATGATTTCGCGTTCGTTCTTCGAAAGCGAACTCTTCCGATTTTGCAGCGTCAGGTAATCCCCCAAGGCTGTGCCGCTATGGGCGAACACCGCATACAGGTTCGGGACCATTCCCAGCCCTTTTTGAAGCTGGTCGAAAATCGCCTGATTATTGGCCGAGACTTCATTACGAGTTGGGACAGTAAAGGCAGCTTGTACAGTAGACATTTCTGGTTTCCTTCTGGAAAAACTGGAGTGCGTGTGACCGAACGATAGTTGGACACAGCGACCGTGAAATGTCTTACGGGCGGTCACCAGCTTTTTTGATTGGCGATTCTAAGAAGCCAGAAATGCGATCAGATCAACGAATGCAATGCTGTTTTGGTGACAAAGAAATAGGTCACGAGTTGGTAAGCTAGAGAATTGGCGAAGACAACGGCTCTGTTAATCGGTGGCGAGCGCCACGCCGCACAGGTCGGGACCGCCTGTTAATGATGGGCTGGGTGCTGCTGGATTGATTATGGGTGGATTAGGCGACATCAGTTATTGAGGCCGAAATGATTGAGTTAAGTGTTTGCCTTAATGCCTGTTGCGACCTATTGGCCAGAGACAGTTTGCAATCGAGAGCAGAACCAAACGACGGGGAAACCGAACGCTAGCGCGCTAGGGCTGACAGATGCTTTGTTGGTGAATCATCCAGGTTAGGCCAGTCGAGCGTTGCTGGGCCACGTCACTTCAAAGCAGGTCTGGTGGTTGTTGCGGTGGAATGTCAGCGTGCCGCCGGTTGATTCAGCGATTTGACGAGCGGTTGACAGGCCGAGGCCGGTTCCATCGGGCTTGTCGGTGGCGAAGGGTTGGAATAGTCGGCTTTCGATCGCGGTTGCTGGACCGGGGCCGTTATCAAGGACGGCCAAGCAGATCGAGTGGGTTGGAGTTTGAGACAGGCGAATAATGACTTGGCGATCTGTCGGTTGACTAGTTGTCGCTTCAATGGCGTTGAGGACGAGGTTCATCAGCAGTTGTTGCAGGCCTGCGACATCAAGTGGCCGCTGCTGTTCGGTGGGCCAATTGCAAGCAACGCGCAGCGAGACTTCGTGATGGTTGGCGGTCGGGGCCAGGATCTCTGCAACGGTGTGCACGATGGCCGTCAGCGTGCTGGACCGCATGGGGGCCTGCTCGCCACGGGCAAAAGCCAGAAACCGTTGCAAAAATGTTTCAAGCAGCCTCAATTGCCTGAGGGCCACCTCGAGCGAATCGCTGGGGCGAGACCGCTGTTCGAGTTCAATCGCGAGTTGTGCCCCGGCCAGGCCATTGCGAACTTGATGGGCGAAGCTGGCCCCCAATTGGCCTGCAATGCGCAGCCGCTCGGTCTGCCGCAATCGCTCGTTGGCGTCTGCCAGTTTTTGCGTCATCTGTTCGAGCGAATGGGCCAGATCATCGATTTCGTCGATCGTGTTCAGCCGCGGCCAACTGGCAGTGAGGCGTTGTTCGACACCGCCACCTGCTAACGCCTGGGCGTACCCTACTAAACGTCTAATGCGGGTCGCAGTCTGGCTGGTCAACTTCCACCCGATGAGCCCGGCAAGCATTAGGACCACGCCCCCTGCAGCGAGGGGGCCACTGGCTGCGCGAGTTACCAGCGTTAACAGCGGTTCGCGCGGGAAGAGAGCCATCAGCCGCTGATCGGGCTGCACCAACGGCCCCTTGATTTCACGCATAGTGAAATTGGCTTGCCAGGCAGATTGAGCGAGAGGGACTTTACTGGAAAGGCTGTCAGCAGCTAGCGCTGGTGTCGCTTGGATAAGCTGGCCATTCGCGCCAAACAAAGCAAACTCCATTCCGGTCAGGCCCGATAGCTGATCGAGGACACTCGCAGTGAGGGGAACGCTGGTACGCCCCAATCGTTCTGCAATGCGAGTTTGAACTGCTTCTTCCTGCCCGCGAACTGCCCGGACCAGTAACCAGCCAGCGAGGGCCGAACCTAACGTGGTGGCAACAACCAAGAGGCTTAACCAGGGGACAAAAAGTTGCCAGGCGATTGAGCGGCGGTTCGTCGCGGGGAGTTGCGGCGCAGAAGCCATGCGGAGACCTTGCAAGTTAAATGCGACAGCTTAGTGAGGGAGAGGGACTGCTATGAAACGCCCGCAATGAGATGTGTAACCAGCAACTTGATTGACGAATGAGTTGCGTTAGAACCTGATGGTTTATCGGGTTTAAGATATAGAAGCTGGGTGCTGTTGGTTCCATTACTGCAACTTTGCGACGATATTCAGTTGTCATCGCACTGGCATAGCCAATGGCACACAAAGAGATCACTTTTGCAGGTCGCGAGCTAGCGATTGGCCTTTAGTCAGCGTGCGAGCCGTCGAGCCAGAAAGGCTTTTCGATAACAAAACTGAGGCCGATACGCAGCGGTAGCTACTTCTGATTCAACAGTAATCAATTCGTCGTGGTTGACGCCGCTTGAAAGTGACCACTTTTGCCCCCGCGCTTTGAAAGGAGTCGCGTCGGGCCAAGAACAATCGCTCGATCAACAGCTTTACACATATCGTAAATAGTCAGGCCAGCTACCGTCGCAGCAGTGAGTGCTTCCATCTCGACCCCGGTTTTGCCGTGCAGCGATACTGTTGCCACAATGTGAACACGATTGGGAGCAACCGGCTCAAGCTGAACCGTGACTCGCTCGATAGCAAGCGGATGACACAGGGGGATGAGATCGGCCGTCCTCTTGGTGGCCATAATCCCAGCGAGCCGGGCGACCTCCAGCACGTCCCCTTTTGAGAACTGCCGGTCGACAATTTTCTGCCATGTTTCGGGGTTGGTGGAGACCCACGATTCAGCCATTGCTTCCCGAAAAGTGGCCTCTTTGGCGGAAACATCGACTAAATGGGTCTGGCCTTGGCGATTAAAGTGGTTGAATTCGCCCGTGGGTTCGGTTTCGGCTGTCATTTGCCACGACTCTCGAAAGAATGCAAGGTAAGTTTCCATCAGCAACTTGCGATGGAATTAGAAACCATTGATACTGCAAAAAACCGTCGGCGGCCGCACGCACAGGCCTTTGACTTTAAACGAACACCCGAGAAACGAGGCGCACTGATGACCCATGCGTGGCATGATGTGATTCCTGGCGAAAACCTGCCGATGGAGTTTACCGTAGTAATCGAGATTCCGCGCGGCTCGAGCGTGAAGTACGAGCTCGATAAGCAAACCGGGATGCTCAGGCTAGACCGCATGCTCCACTCGGCCGTGTACTACCCTGCGAACTACGGCTTCATTCCGCAGACGCTGGCCGAAGATGACGATCCGCTCGACGTGTTGGTGCTGTGCCAGGAACCGGTAGACCCCCTCACCCTCGTCGAAGCCCGCGCGATTGGCGTGATGACGATGGTCGACTGCGGCAAGAAAGACCACAAAATTCTGGCGGTCGCCGTTCACGATCCCGAGTTCAATCCCTACACCGAAGCCAATGAACTTCCCCCCCACAAGCTGGCGATGATTCGCCGGTTCTTCCAGGACTACAAAATTCTGGAAGGGAAGCAAGTTGAAGTCGATGAATTGAACTCGTCGATCGCTTGCAAGCAGATCATTCACGAAGCACTCGAGCGGTACAGCCTTCAGCGGCGTAAAGGCTTCCGCGAAGAATTCTAAGGCCGCATAGCGGCTCAGTATTGCGTCTAAACATTAGATTAACTGCTGTATCCAAGGCCGCGAGACTCCATACGCCACTGCGAACTGTTTGAGTCAGTAAGGGCCGCTCGATTTCGGGCGGCAGTATTGCTTTGATTACGGCGAATGCCAACCTCGTTGAGGACCTACTATGAGTGCAGATTCTTCGGCGGTTGGAATCTCGCCTGAACTGGTGGTCGAGTTGCAAAAGTTGGTGCAGTCGCAGCAGCGGATTGCGGCTGTTAAGAAGGTGCGGCTGATTACTGGCTGCTCTTTGACTGATGCGGTCCGGGCTGTCGACCAGCTAGCGGGGAATCAATTGACCTCCCCCTCGGATGAACAGGAAAAGCTTGTCCTGAAGCTACTGCTCGAAGACAAAGTGGTTGAAGCAGTCAAGCTGTACCGCACCCAACACGGTACCGATTTGCGAACCTCGAAGCTGGCCATCGATCGGTTACGAAGCGAGCTGGGAATCCCCGTCGCTCCGACCGATAGTCAAGCCCTCATGCTGGTGGGGGGCATCATTCTGGTTTTCGCGTTGGCGATTGGCTTAGCAGTGCTGGTTTCGCAGCTATAGAGTTTGCCGGGAAGCTGCTGTTTTGCAGAAGCGATATCCTGATGGCTTGCCGATCCGATCGCGGGCCTGTTCTGAAAGTACGCCGTCTTTACCCCGACGTTAGCGCCGCCACCGTCAATGCCTGGCCCCGTCGGAGAAACAGATTTTGCGGCACTCCTGCCAAACAAATCTGGAAGATTTGGCTGCCACGTTTCCCAAATCTGCATCTTTAGAAACCGCGAAAAACATCCTTCGGCCCGAAACTTTGCTTCACCATTGGTGTTAAACCAATTGTTACCAGCCGATTGTCTAAGCCATTGCTGGCCAAAAAAACGACAGTCGATCTTCAAACTTCGCTGGCTCCAGCGGAATGCTCTCCAGAAGTGGTCTCAAAACCCTCTGGCGGAGAAATCGGGGTGGCGATTTTTCGAGAGAAACTGGCCACCAACCGGGTTTTGAAACAGTTTTTAGTTGCTTCGAAAAGGTCAATCGATGAAACCACTTGTCTGGACTCTTGCTTGCGGCGTGCTGATTTCAGCAGCCGGTCTATTGGTGGCTCAGCCTCCGGAACGTGGAGGCCGACCTGGCGGCCCACCCGGCGGGCCTGGTGGTCCCGGTGGAGACCATCCGCACCCTCCTCATCCGCTGATGCATTTGCTCGATACCGACCGTGATGGCGAGATTAGCTCGGCCGAGATGGAAGCCGCTCCCAAAGTGTTGGCTGGGCTTGATGAGAACAAGGACGGCAAGCTGACCCCAGATGAAGTCGGCCCTCCTCCGCCACCCCCTGGTGGTCCGGGACGTGGCGGCCCGGGTGGTGGTGGTCCTCGGGGCGACGATCGAGGACGACCTCGCCGGGGTGAACGCGGACCTGACGGGGGACGTGGCCCAGATGGAGCACGCGGGCCCGATGGTCCTCGTGGCCCGCGCGGTGGACCCGAAGGCGGGCCAGGCGGTCGTGGTCCTGGTCCTGGCGGACCAGGAGGCCCTGGTGGCCCTCCATGGGGACCTCCTTCGCCCGAAGCCTTCGTCGATCGCGTGATGGAGTTCGACGCGGACAAAGACGGCAAGCTTGATCGAGATGAACTGATGAAGTTCGCCGAAGGAATGCGTAACCGCCGTCCACCATTCGGCGGCCCACCGGGAGGTCTACCACCCGGAGACCGTCCACGCGGCGACAATCAAGACGGACCTCAGGGCGAAGACGACAAGGCCGAGTAGCCCGAGCGATTGTCGGACTTCAAATAGTGAAACGCTAGCAAGTGCGAGCCAAGCAGAGAGCCGGAAAGGGACCAATCCCTTTCCGGCTTTTTTGTTTGACGCGGCAGTCTAATCCAATTGAAGCGCCGGCTCTCTTGTTGCCAGCAGCCGGTCTACCGATGGACCACTAAAGTTCAAAAACAGTCCCGGGTGAATCAGGTATTCGCAGCATGTCGAGCTGATCAGCCCTCCCAATATGACCGTTGCCACGGGATACAAAATCTCTCGGCCTGGTTCTTGTCCTGCCAGAACCAACGGAACCAAGCCCATCCCGGCCGTGATCGCGGTCATTAGCACCGGAGCCAATCGTTCGAGGCTGCCGCGAATAACCATCGCCAGTCCAAACGATTCCCCTTCGTCTTTCATTAAATGAACATAGTGGGAAACCAGCATAATTCCATTGCGGGCCGAAATACCCGCCAATGAAACAAAGCCGACCATACTGGCAACCGATAGTGACTGCCCAGTCAGCCACAGGGCCGTCAGACCTCCAACGTAGGCAATTGGAATGGCCAACATAATCTGTAAGACAACTCTGGTTGATGGAAACAGCGAGTAAAGGACCACAAAGATTCCAACCAATGAGCATGCTCCCAGAATCATCATCCGCTGTGTGGCAGCCTGTTGAGCTTCGAACTGCCCACCCAATTGCACGAAGTAGCCGGTTGGCAGTTCGACTTGCGATTGAATACGGCGATCAATCGCGGCGACAGCGGTTCCAAGGTCGCTGGTCGTCGTATTCACCCTCACGGTAATTCGCCGCCGCATTTGCTCTCGTTGAATCGTGTTGGGGCCAGCTCCTTCGTACAATTTGGCAATGGACCCTAGCGGCAGCCTGACACCTGTTGGCGTCAGTAATACCAGCCGGTCAAAACTGGCGACGTTAAACCGCGACGCATCATCCAGCCTGACGATCAAATCAAATGTTCGATTGCCATCGAGCATTTGAGACACAAACTGCCCCTGCAGCGCGGTCTGAACAAATCGATTCACATCGGCTGGCGTCAGCCCATACAGAGCCAGCTTGGACCGATCGACTTCAATGCGATACTGCGGAATCAGTTGCTGCGGCTCGACCACCGGAGGGGCAATCCCCGGAACATCGGCGATCGCCTCAGCTACCTCACGTGCTTTCATTCGCAGCGTATTCAGATCGTCCCCGTAAACTTTAATTGCAATTTGTGCAGCCACCCCCGACAGCATATGACTCATCAGGTGGCTTAGGGGCTGCTCGACCTCGAACTCGATCCCCGGTACGGTTTCCAGCTCTGTGCGCAATGCCTGCAATATCTCGCGGCGATGCAACGGGCATAAAGGGTTAATTGCCAGAATGTACTCGCTGTGCTGAACCCCTTCTGCATGCTCGTCCTGTTCGCCACGACCGGTACGCCGCACCATCGATTGAATGAGTCCCAGGGGAGCCGCTTCGCTGGCTAGCAGTTTGGCAAATCGGTCATCAACGATGGCCGCAACCCGATTGCTCGCTTCGAGCGACGAACCAGGGGGAAGCATGACATTCACTTGCACAGCCCGCTCATCGAAGGGGGGCAGAAAATTGGCCCCCATCTGCGAATAAACAACGCCAGCCCAAACGATCGCGGTCGCAGTCAATACCAGCAGCACGGGCTGTGCCCGCCGGTAACAACTCAATCGAACCAGCGGCTCGAATAGCCCTTTCAACCGTTTGAGCAGCCACCCATCGTGGCCATGTCCATTTCTGGCCCCGCCCCCTTTGCCTTCGCCAGCCAGCAGCATCGATGCCATCACTGGCGTGACCGTCACCGACACCAAGAGCGATGCCAGAATCGAGACGATGTAGGCCACTCCCAGCGGAGCAAACAGGCGTCCCTCCAGCCCCGATAGTGCAAACAGAGGCACAAACACCAACACCACCAGCAGCGTTCCATAAACCAGCGAGCTGCGAATTTCAGTACTGGCCAGATAGATGACCTTCAGGATCGGTTGAGGCTGCTCTGCGACAGCATTCAATCTTAATCGTCGCAGCACGTTTTCGACGTCAACGATGGCGTCATCAACCAGTTCCCCCATCGCGACCGCAAAACCGCCAAGCGTCATTACATTGATCGATAGCCCGAACAACCGAAATACAATCAGGCTGATCGCAATCGAAAGCGGAATTGCGGTCATCGTAATCATCGTGCTGCGCACGTTCATCAAAAACGGGACAAGCACCAGCACAATCAAAATGGTTCCATGAAAAAGGGACTCTTCGACGTTGGCAATTCCCAAGTCGATAAAGGCCTTCTGCTCGTATAGCGATGGCTCGATTTTGACCCCGGGGGGAAGACTCGACTCCATCTCAGCCAGCAACTGGCGCACGGCTGCCGTCACCTTTAATGTATCGGCTTGTGGCTGCTTCATGATGGTCAGCGCCACTCCACGCACACCATTGATCGCTGCATCGCCGCGTTTCTGCTGTGCTCCTTCGACTACAGTGGCGACATCATTCACCAGAACCGACCGCTTCGGGTTAGGACTGACGACCGTCTTGGCAATCTCTTCTTTGGTCATCGCTCGCCCCAGGCTGCGAATCAACCATTCCTGCGAGCCACGCTCGATGAATCCGCCGCTGGTGTTCTCGTTCGACTCGCGCAAAGCTTGCTCGACATCGGTAATGGTTACGCCATAGTGGAGAAGTTCATCGGGATGAACATGGACCTGGTACTGCCGCTTGCCACCACCAATTACAATCACTTGCGCAACCCCAGGAATCGTCAGGAGACGCGGCCTGATGACCCAGTCGGCATAGGTCCGCAGCTCTAACGGTGTCGTCCGCGCGTCTTCGGTATACATGCCCGCGACCACAATCTGACCCATAATCGAACTGATTGGCGCCAGTTCAGGTCGCACGCGCGGTGGAAGTCGATCGGCCACCAGCGCTAGCCGTTCGTTAACGATCTGCCGCGCCAGGTAAATATTGGCACCCCAGTCGAATTCGGCATACAAAATGGCAAAGCCAACGCTCGACTGGCTGCGCACGGCTGTCACGCCGGTCGCCCCCTGCAGGGCCGTTTCAATGGGAATTGTGACCAGCGTCTCGATTTCTTCTGGAGCCAGGCCCGCACACTCGGCCATCACCACAACTCGGGGACGAGTGAGCGCAGGAAAGATATCGACTGGCAGCGTTAAGACCGAATCAACTCCAGCCGCCAAGGCGGCGATCGCCAGTCCCAGCACGCACCACGGATGAGTCAATGAAAAGCGAATCAGCGAGTTCATGTCACCAGCAGTAAAGGAGGAATTTGAAACGTGCTTTGGAAGGCTGAGCTAAGTCATCGCCATCTCTGCCACCCAGTACCAACCGGCTATTGGCCAGCGATACTGAAACATTCGGGACGCAAGCTAGTGATCGTGACTATGCCCTGCATGCCCACCTCCGGCAGCTTGTTGAATTGCCAACTCAATCTGATAGGCCCCGTTCATCGCAATCTCAGCCCCAGCGCGTAACCCTCCATCTTTGGCCAGGACCACGGTTCGCTCGTCACGAAAATCGATCGTGACCGCCTTTCGCTTAAAGATCGTTCCAATTGAACGGTAGACAAACGCGTTCGAACCTTGAGTCACCACCGCCTCGGCTGGCAGGACGATCCGATCGGTCAATTGCTCGATTGGAACCTGCAGCCGAACTTTCTGCCCCGGCTTAAATCGCCACGACCGAAACACGATCCCCCCAGGTCCCGGTGTATCACGAATCACTTCGTTCTCAATCGGAACAAAGAAACAAATCGTATGAGTCGCTTCATCGACCACACTACTGGCATACAGCATCTTAAGTTCGCTGCGCTCAACGATCCGCTCTTCACCAAACTCGAAGACCGCAGAAATTGGCCACTGACCGCTTAAGCACTGGTGAATTCGCTCCGACTCGGACTCGAACGATTCACCCCGCAGTTGCAAGTGCTGATGATCAGCCAGTGTGCAAAGCTCCTGCCCTTGAGTCACCGATAGGCCAGGAAAGACCGGCAATCGCTCCAGCAAGTAAGTCGCTTCGTAAGGCAGAGCATTGTTCTCAGTGGCGCCCGTCTCCTGTCCGGTCGACGGTATGGAGGGCATTCCTGTTGGCACAACGACCGTGTATTCGCGCAGAAAGTTTTTCGTCTCGCGGATGCTATCGACCTGCTTGGCCGTCATCCCCCGCGTCAATAACTCTTGCACCTGAAACTGCTCGGCTGATTCCAATCTCTTTCGCTCGTACTTCTTTTCCAGCAGAGTCTTCTGAGCCAGCGCCCCCGACTCGGCAATGGCGGTCAATCGCAGGAGCTCGGCTTCGTTAAGCTCAATGTCCTGCAGGATTCGCAACAGGTTCGTCTG
>JAIXVG010000535.1 GCA_027483145.1 Planctomyces sp. | reverse complement strand
TGAAGGTGTCCAACGTGCCCGTGCCCGCCGTGATGATGGCCGCCATGGCGATGGTTCGCCTGGGCACGGTCCGCCGTATACGTTAATCCAATCATTGCCACGCACAGCGTCGTCCAGAATTGTCTCATGTTTCTTCCCATCTTGAAAGAATTGCCAGGGGATGCAACTTTCTTGGTTGCGGTTCAGCTTCCGGTCCTTGACGGCATTCCCGAGAAATGCAGTTCAATAATCCCGTTCATCGAAAGCATTTGGTCCACGAGCGTCTGGACCCTGCAGAATTTCAAGCAATTCCCAGGCCACCGATAACATTGGCCCAGGAAGGCACCAATATCGGAGTCCGTCGGCCAACACCTTTGTCGTTAAAGTGTTCCCATCGGTCCCCAATCAGGGGTTAGCGGCCACGATGGTTGAGGCCCACAGTCCATTTGAACGATTGCTTGTAGACCTTGCCATCAAACTTAACCATCAACATCGCAGGATTAGCTCCTGAATGTAAGTCGCTGACCAGCTCTTTGCTGACAACGCCATACCGCGATGTGGAACCTTCGGGATCCTTTACTTCAGGCTGCGACTTCAGAACAAACCGTTCTCTCTCTTCGCCGTGAAAAACGTCAATAATAGCGGTCCGAGTCTCACTGAGCGCGACCCGTTCAGCCGTTCCATCCAGCAGCAGAATCGAAACTCGATTCGTCTCTTCGTCGACAAGCAGTTCTGCGTGAAACTCTTCTTTGCCAAGTTCTATCAGTTGCCCCCCCCCGCGGACCTTGAGCCTCATGATCATGGCCAGACGCGACGGTCATCCCCGCAAAAAATGCCGCAATCGCTAGAAATCCCGAAGCACGAATTGCCAAACTGAACTGCCGCATACGAAATGCTCCCCGAAGTCCCCAGCCCTCTCCATCGCTAGGGAATTGCCAGCCATGCCGGTGAACCAGACGAACTTCTCGCACCCCATATCCAGCAATCGGCGGGCCAAACTGCTGTCAACTCTGCGCGATTCCTCAAACTCAGCGCATTCAGCCGAGTTTTTGCGTTTGCCCCCTCAATTCACGCAATTCGCCAAGTTTCGAACAGCATACGGGCAATCCATCCGGCATCACCCTGATGACAAACTGTCCTCAGTGTGACTTACTCAGTGAAGGAGAATTCCGGGCAACGCTTCTCAGGTTGGCGGTCCCTTCTTCTTTCCGACGCTGCCTGGCTTGGCGGGCCTTCGCCGCAACTTTTGCTTTCTTCGCTAATAGCTCGGGCAACTCCTCTGCCGCCACCACCCACTTCCGACATCCAGGATGCCCGCACAAACAGCGAATTGCCGCGTGGGCGCTCCAGCTATAGTCAATCGTAATCTCTTCGCCCGCCTTCACTGCTTTCAGTGTCTCTACGTGAATCTCGTTAGGCGCAGGCGAGCCGTCCTCATACTCGCACTCAACCACGTAAAGCTGACTGTTCGGCACGCAGCAATGATTTAGAAATCGAAACGGCGCATAAGGCTCTAGCGACGCCGTCTCCGACAGCTCAATGCAATACGAAGAAGTGTAGTCAGGGTCATCAATCACCCGCCCCAGCGCCTGACCCAAGTGCTGCCCAGCCGGCAAATCGAACCGGGCAAACACACCCCGACCCGCAACTGCTTTACCAACACGAATCAGCTTGTCGGTCGCAGCGACCGCCTCTACCACTTTTTTCTTGCCCACTCAACAGTCCTTACTAACGAAACAACAAATCACTTCAGGCGACCCTCGATATCGCCCCATCTACCCCAGCACACGTCGCCACCATGACAGCTTTGGTTGTTCCGGCTGTTGCCGCAGCGAGTGCGCAGCCCCATCTCCGGACGAAATCACAACCCGCTCTGGCAATAGTACACAACTCAGATCGCCGCTTACTCCGCCAGTTGTGTCGATCAGAATTCGCTGACGCTTAATCTTCACTTCTGAAACCCGTACATGCCCCGAAACAATCGTCTGGTGGCAGTCAGGAGGTGCCTCTGCTTCCACTAACCCCTTGGAACATAGCCACGGCGGCCGGTTCAGTGTGAAGTCTTTCTGTTGCAAAATCCGTCGCTGCAATTCAGTTGGCTGATGCGGATCTAGCCCCGCATGCACAAACAGAAACTCCGGATGCTCAACCAACCAGGGCAGATTAGTTACGAATTCCCGATGAGCGGCCGGAATGCGGTCATTCAGCTCATCCAGATTTCCGTGCTGAAGTCCGTAAGATCGAAACGTCTGCTCGCTGTCATACCCTGCCAACCATTGATCGGGCCAGTTCACATAGTCCGGGACAGGAAACCACCCTAGTGCTCCTCCCATCGCCAGTTCATGGTTCCCGGCCACAGCAGTCGTCTTCGGATGCTCTTTCTGCAGCCGCAGTGCAGCTTCAATGCAGCCGTTCGTGTCTGGACCGCGATCAACAAAATCGCCGATAAACACAATCCAGCGATCCTGAAAGTCGCGCCGTCCCCGCAACTTAGTCAGCACCGCCTCCAGCTTAGATAGCTGCCCGTGCACATCGCCAATCACCGCAACCGGCCCACTAATCTCTGTCGCAAACTGCGGCATACGGAGCACCCTCTCCTCGGCACTGAACTAATCCCTGTCCTCTAGCCCCGTCGCATCATATCCGAGAACCCGGCTGGGTCTGTTCGGAAACCCTGTACTGGCGAAGCAACTTCGCCGCATCAGAGGGTTCTAGGATAGGCGCTAGGAGTGTAACCGATCTGAAGCAATAATTCACTATTGGTTTACTGTAAGTTCAATTAGCCTCCGCGTCACACTCATCTCAATCTTCATACAACTTTACCACAATCTCCCCACTCGCCGTCACCCAGCCGCGATAAAGCCCTTCCGAGTTATACGCCGCCGCATATTCACCAGCCGGCGAAAGGACAATCGCCGCTCCTTCACCTCCTGCCGACTTCAATTGCCTGTTAATCACATCATCTGCTGCATCTTTGACACTGCTCTTTTTGTACTTCACCTGCGCCACAATCTCGTGTGAGACAGAGTACCTGATAAAGTACTCGCCATGCCCCGTACATGAAACAGCCGCACCGTCGTTGTCTGCGTAAGTCCCCGCTCCAATAATTGGCGAATCTCCCACTCGCCCGAACATCTTGTTCGTCATCCCTCCAGTGCTCGTTCCGGCAGCCAGGTTACCTGCAGTGTCCCGGGCAATCGCCCCAACGGTGCCGTATTGCGTATGTCGCCGATCTGCCGGGGCATCAACTTCCGATCGCTTGTTCTTTTCGGCTTCCCAAACATTTTGAATATCTTTCCAGCGCCCCTCTGTCCAGAAGTAGGCCGGATCGACAATCTCCAGCCCCTTCTGCGTCGCAAAGACCTCTGCTCCCCGGCCGATCATCATCACATGCTTTGATTGCTCCATAACCGCTCTGGCAGCCGAAATCGGATTCTTGACAACCGTCACACCGGCAACCGCCCCCGCCTTCTTCGTCTTCCCATCCATGATCGACGCATCAAGCTCGTTCCGTCCTTCGTGAGTAAACACCGCCCCGCGCCCTGCGTTTAATAGTGGCGAGTCCTCCAAAATCCGAATGGCCACCTCCACCCCATCCAGCGCCGTTGCACCCGGTTCTTTGAGGCGGCGTTCGCCTGCCTGCAATGCCTCTTTCAAAACAGCTCGCAGTTTTGCCGATAGCTCGGGGGTCATGTCGACCTTGTCGAGCCCCGTCCCTCCATGTACGGCCAACACCACGTTCGCCACTGGTTCATCCGTCGATGCCGCCGCCAAAGACATAAAGGCCCCACAGAAAACGAACGCAAACCCTTGCAACCACCACCGGCTCATCTGCAACCTCCTCCCAAAGATACTGCATTCTTGAATCACTCTATCGTGACGAAATAGTACTCGCTTGGAAAGGATCGCCGTCTCTCTGTAAACTTTGTTTGCATGTTGCGGGCTTTAGGGGCCTCGCTCAGACCACACTCAATCCACCGAGCCCACGATGCCAATCGTCGGGTGCGTTCCGCCATTGCCAACGACTCGCACACAGGACTGCCAAGACCGCGCAACCACCCTGCCTTCAGCCAGCTTCGCAGGCAACTAACCTTCAGTCGACCGCATCAAGAAGAACAATAACGCCGGAAACTCACCCGCTATGCCTCAATCCGCTGGCCGAATTCTTTACCTGGGAGACACCAGCCTTAACTCGGCGGCAGCCTACTTGGCCGGACTCATGACCTGGGCCGGCCTTCCATTCGATTACATCCCCAGTGACGAACGCCTCGAGCTCGAAGTCACCTCACGTGGCTACTCCCTCTTCATCATCAGCGACTACCTCTCAGCATTCGCCGATCCAGCCGCGCTCCAGTCCATTCGCGATCAGGTCGGTCGCGGTGCCGGTCTCCTCATGATCGGCGGCTGGGAGTCCTTTCACGGGGCAGGGGGGGATTGGGACCAGACCTGCCTGGCCGAGTCCCTGCCCGTTAACATCGCCTCCACCGACGACCGAGTGAACTTCGACCAACCCGCCCTGCTAACCCTCCCTGCTTCACCTGCAGATCATCACCATCCGATTGTTGGTAACCTCCCTTGGACCTCTCGCCCACCCACCATCGGTGGCCTCAACCGTATCACCTCCAAGCCCGATACCCAGGTCCTGTTGCAGGTCAATCAATACGCCATTGCTTGCGACCCCAAGGCTCCTCAGTCAAACTCACCCGATTCCAGCCCACTCAGTTGGTCACTGGTCGAAACGTTTCCAGCCCTCACCATTGGCCATTATCGATTAGGCCGCACCGCCGCCTTTGCTCCCGATGTCGCCCCCCACTGGGTCGGAGGATTTGTCGATTGGGGCCTCCCCGGCCAACCCAGAGTCTTCGCCCAAGCCCCCGCAGCCGGGGCAATCGAAGTCGGCTCGCTATATGCTCAATTCTGGAAGCAACTCCTCGGCTGGCTCGCACCGCAGTAGCTAGTCCTCCTCGCGTGATCGAACAGCAACGCTACACCCTGAGCAGTTAGAGGCCATTTCAAAACCCGGTTGGTGGCAGGTTCCACTCGGCAAATCGTGGTCCTGACTTTTACGCCAGAGGGTTTTGAAACAAACTTTAGAAAGTACCGCAACCGTTAGAGCAAGTTTTCCAAACCCCAGGGGAGCCGACTGCGTCAGCGGTCGACTTCTTCCCATTAGAAACAACGACCCGACATCGCCACCCACATAAACTGACCCCCAACCGCCAGTTGGCCTGAATAGCGTCCTCCCACAAATCCTCTAACCATCTGCGAATTCTCCTTCTTAGAAAGCCTTTTCCTGATGCCTAACGTCCTTGTTGGTCAATCCGGTGGCCCAACTTCGGTCATCAATGCTTCTCTCTCAGGCGTCGTCGACTCAGCCAGCAAATCGAAGAAAATCGGCCGCGTCCTCGGAATGAGATTCGGCATCGAGGGAGTCTTGGGCGATCACCTCGTCGACTTCGCCGCTGAAGATCCTCAGGTCCTCAAGTCGCTCCGGCATACTCCCGGCTCTGCCTTGGGCTCTAGCCGCCTGAAGCTCAAAGACGACCAACTCCCCGCAGTCATCAAGCAACTCAAAAAGTACGATATTCGTTACCTCTTCATGATCGGCGGTAACGACACGATGGATACGATCAACCGTACGGTTAAGTACGCTGCCGAAGTCGGCTACGAGCTAACAGGCGTCGGCGTCCCCAAAACAGTCGATAACGACCTCTTCGGCACGGACCATACCCCTGGCTTTCCCAGTGCCGCCCGCTACGTCGCTACCAGCGTTCTGCAAGCAGGCATTCTCGCCCGCGACATGCAAAAGGTCGACCAGTTCGTCATCTTCCAAACAGTGGGTCGTAGCGCCGGCTGGCTTCCCGCGTCAGCTGCCGCCGCTCGCTACCAGACCGGTGCCCCCCCCCACATCATCCTCTTCCCTGAGCGAGCCTTCGATCGCGAAGCCTTTCTCGCCGCTGTCAAAGAGGCCCATCGGAAGCATGGATTTGTTTCCATCGTTTGCGGTGAAGGAATTCGCAACGCCGATGGCTCCCCCGTCAGTGCTTCCCAGACCACCGATAAGTTCAACAATGTCGAGTTTGGTGCGATGGGCGGCACCAGTGCCGCCATGATTCTCCATCGTATCATCAGTCAGGAGTTCGGCTGGCGCGGCGAATTTCAGGTTACCGAGTCGCTACAAATGTGCGCCGCCGACCGATCTCTCAAGCTCGATGTCGATGAGGCCTACCGCTGCGGCGCACAGGCCGTCAAACTGGCTCTTGCTGGCACGTCAGGAGTGATGGTCACCATGCACCGTACAAACGGTAAAGGGGAAAGTTACGCCATCGACTTTGGAACTGCCCCTTTGGGTGAGGTCGCCAATCACGAACGCCCCATGCCCGCCAACTACATCACCCCCGACGGCTTCGGCGTCACCAAGGCCTTCATGGACTACATCAACCCTCTGGTCGGCAACCTGCCCCAGTACGTCTCCCTCGCCACCAAAAAATCAAAAGCCTGATCACCGAGCCCGCAGCCTGCCGTGCCAACAGCCCACCATTGCAACAGCCCACCACCGCAACAGCCCACCGAGCCGACGATGCCAATCGTCGGGTTGATCCCAATTGTGGGCGGGCCACCCCAATTCGTAACCCGCCGCGTAAGCAATGGATCTTCAAAACGAGGGATCAACTCGCCATCAAGTCGATCTCTCGTCGCATCAAAACCAATGCTCAACCAGAGCACTGACCTTGATTATTCACCGTGTGCCACTGGCTTCGCCAGCGGCTTGCAATTATCACCCGTATCTCACAAGCGCTTCCCCTACGCTCACCCACCCCTTGAAGAATTTCCCCAACCACCTCACACTCAAAAAAACTTAACTGCCCCCACCACAGAAAGCGTCCCCACGATGCAACTCAACACCCCACCCTACAGCCGGTTCGGCCTTGTCACCGACATGCTCGCCGTCCCCCAGATCGTCCGCAACTACCGCCCTGATGTCGTCAACCAGCTCGTTCAGGAAGTCCGCGATAAAGGGAAACTCTTCTTTACCGGCGAAGGCTCAAGCCGCCTATTCCCCACCAAAGCAGCTCTCCGCTTCGCTCGATCGATCGGCCTCGACTTTCCCCTT
>JAIXVG010000157.1 GCA_027483145.1 Planctomyces sp. | reverse complement strand
CTCGTGTGAGGGGCGATGTGCACTCCCCCCGCCCTCATCTAATAGAAGAGTTGTTTCAATCCGCACCCCTCGTGTGAGGGGCGATGGGCAACCCTTATCGCAAGTACCGCGATCACGCAGTTTCAATCCGCACCCCTCGTGTGAGGGGCGATCTCATACCGGTTGAAGAGCAAATTGCCTGGAAGGTTTCAATCCGCACCCCTCGTGTGAGGGGCGATACAGCAACTGCTGCAAGGCTCGCTTGATGACGCGTTTCAATCCGCACCCCTCGTGTGAGGGGCGATACCGGCATCGTAACGTCTGATGTCATAAGGGGAAATCGCGCCGTTTTCGCGGACCTCGCACCCTGTTGCTGCAATTCGGATTGGACGAATACTCCCATCACGCGGAACTCTGGAAAGAGCAATAACTTATGACAAGTGCGAACCTGCCGGGTGGGCAGCGTCCGCTGTGGGTACGCGTCAAATGATCAACGGGCCTTCAATATTGTAACCCGGATTGGCACCGACGTGCTCAACACGCCGTTCCCAGTTTGCTCCAAGAAAATAGAACCTCAGGCTATCCAACGCGGGATCGATTTCTGACTCCAACTTTCCTCTGCAATCGACCCACTGGGCCGGGTCGACCTTCATCTCAAACACCGAGTTTTGGACTCTCTGACCAAAGTTCGAACAGACCTTTGCCACCCGTCTTAGGCGGGACTTGCCTGCGGGAGTTGTCGTCGAAACGTCATAGGTAACAAGCACGTACATAGCAGTCCCCACGGTTGTTGGCGGGATAGCCCGTCTTGGCAAGTCCCACGATCGTCTTGCGATTACTTCCAGAAAAATGGCGGGTAGGTATCGAGATCGCCGCGCAGGTAACGGGCCATTAATCTCGCCTGAAGGTGAATCAGCAATCCAACAGATGTCTTCTCTTCCAGGAACGGATGAGTAATGACCTCCTGTTTGCGTTCCTGGAAAGCAACCAGCACAGTCTTTCGCGTGGCATCATCCATTTGAACTCCGCCGGTCTCAAGTTGAACGAACCCGCCTGCGGAAACCTGTTTACGATTGACAAGCGAACAAACCAATCGATCAGCAAAGAACGGTCGAAACTCTTCCATGAGATCGAGCGCCATCCCGGGTCGGCCGGGCCGGTCGCGGTGCAGGAACCCGACGGCTGCGTCTAACCCTGCCGCTTCGCACGCGGACCGGGAATCGTGCGTGAGTAGTGCATAGACGAATGAAAGGAGTGCGTTAATTGGATCGGCTGGTGGGTGGCGCGTCCGTTTCGTAAATCGAAATGCGGGGTCGGGCTCGATCAGCAGATCGTTGAATACGGAAAAGTAGCTTGCTGCGGCCTCTCCCTCCAGCCCCCGCAGCCGATCAACTGACGTACCTACCCGAACATCCGTCAGGTTGGCAGAGAGGCGTTTTGCGACTGTTTGCAAGCGTTCCGCGCGTTCCGAACTGCTTGAGTCGCGGGCCGCTCGGAGCAGCACTGCCCGACAGTTCGCAAGTTTTCCGATGATGACCGAACGAGCAATTGTGGCTGACCCAGCCTCGTCGTCTGCCAGGCGATACTGCTGCCTTCTCAACAACACGTTACCGGGCGAGAAGCCCACGACCGACGCACGGAACCGGCCTGTTTCCGACATGAACGAAATTGTAATTCCCGCTGAGGCACAAGCAGCAAACAATTGCGGGCTAGCGCTGACGCGGCCAAAACACATAATACCGCCAAGGTTGTGAAGCGGAACGCGCAATTTCGTTTCGTTCTTGAGTTTGACCGCCACCGTTTCGCCGTCTTTGGCGAGATACGTGCCCTGAGTGGTTACGAACAACGTATTGAGGTGTGTCTTCACCTGTCGCCCCTTGGCAGATTCGAGTTCAATCCGGTTTCGGTTCTCGGCAATGCGACGGAAGAATCGCCTTAGGGATTAGGTCGCATCAAGTATTTTCTCAATCCAGGCTTTCGCCGACCGCGTATGCGATGTCACATTCGGAAGACAGAGGTGAACGAGGGAACAATTCTCGCACATTTTTGTTTTCACAGCCGGAGGTGTCAGCCGCCCGTCGATGATCTGGTGCAGACGCCTTGCCGCGTTCGCCGTTGTTTCGCGCAGCTCGGGCGAAAAATCGACCGGTTCCCGGCGTCGCGGCTCGCCATAAAAAATGGCGCCGCTCGGAATGGATACGTCCAGCATTTCTTCAAGGCAGATTGCCTGCGCGCAGAGTTGCACGCGATCGCAGTCGTTGTGTTTGGATTTGCCTCGTTTATATTCGACCGGCGTAATCCGCCACCTATGGCGTTCGACTGAAGTTGCGGTGCGAATCGCGGCGGCAAGAGTGGTACCCAATCGAACGGAGGGCGGTTCCCATTCGATTACATCCGCCTGACCGGCCAGTCCCAGGTTGAGACTGTGGAGCGGAAGTCCGCGAGTGATTCGCACGCCGTCGCGGGATTCCGGCTTGCCATCGTGGGCCTTTTTGTGCAGTTGTTGCCCTTCGGCTGTGAGTCGATTTTCGACCCACAGCCGTTCAACATGAATCAGCGCGCACTGCCGCTCGCAAAACAGCAAATGCTGTAGGGCTGAGATCGGTAGGAGCTGATCTTCCGAGAACATGTCAAGATTCCGGGTAGGCCGCTTAGAGCTTTTTGTGCAACGTGATTCCGGTAGGAAGATTCGATTCATTGACCGCGACCGTGTAGTCGGCAAACGAGCGGGGGGCGAGGCTTTCCCCATTATCCGGCATGTTTCGCTTCACGGTGATTCGCTCAAACAGCTTGTTGGCTGGCGAGTTACCCAAGGCGTTTTCGTGTTCGAATACATAGAGAGCTTGGGGCGCCATTTCGCCACGTGAGGCCGACCGGTCGGTATCGAACATTTGGAGTAGGGCATTCCAGAACAGGTCCAGATCTTCCCCATTGGCGTTGAAGCCTGTTTGCTGTGCAAGGTGCGGATTGATAAATCCATGCACACGGTAAAGGCCATACGGGACCGTAAACTTGCGGCCAAACGTGCGATTATCGCCCTGCTGATCGTTCGCCTCCTTCTCAGTAGCGACAGCGCATCGCGATACGGTGTGTTCACTCGCAACGATCGCGTCAATGCTTCTCGCAAATGTCAATTGAATCGGGCCACGGACTTGGCCACTACTCCTTATGGTCGTCATGACAGCACCAAATGTGCGGATGTCAAAGAAGTTTTGACACATCCACTGTGCCAGCTTTTTATCATCTGCACCGCTATCTTTACTTTTTGCTTTTGACTTCTTTTCTACTTGGTCTATTTTCAATGCCTGGTACGCCCGAGCATCCTGATTATTTAGAATGGCTTTTTCTTTAACATAAATTTCAAATGGTGGTTGCTCTCCTTTTACCATCCCAACGTAGTTTCGGACCTTACGTTTAAGACAAACGTCCGTGACCAGTCCTTGGCCCGTTTCTGGATCGACGCGAGGAAGATTGCCGGCGTCTGGATCGCCATTCGGGTTACCATCCTTAACGTCGAACAAGTAAATAAAGTCGTATCGGCTATTCATGCGAAACTACTCCTCATTGATTGGGTTAAGTTGTAACGGTTCAGAATTGATTGCAGCTGTCGCGGGCTTTTTGCTGAAAATGTGCATTCGCTGGTGGTAGTAGCCGAGCACGAAGAGACCTTGTCCTTGGAGGCCAAGCTGAGTCGGAAAATTCGCGATCTTGGCGCAAATCTGCTGGACGCGCCTTTCTCGGTAAACCTTGGCCGCCACATCCAGCTTGTTTAAGTGATGCTGTGTCAACCTGATCAGCCGAGGGAACACGCTCCCTGGCGTGGCTGAGGCAGCCCCAAAATACTTGTCCTTAATGTTGCTATTGATGTCGCCGAGTGCGTCGTACTGCGTTTTTTCGAGTTCGGCGAACAGTCGGCCAAGCTGGTAGCCCACCTCGGGGCGGTCTTCATCAAGTGACACGTCGATCTCCATTGTCAGGGGCTGAATACCGAAACGACTTTGCCGGTTGAGGCAAGCTTTAATGACCGCTGCCCGAGTGTGCAACACTTTTCGATCAGCGCGAAGTCGACGAATGACGGCCATAAGCAGCGTTTGCGGGTACGGTTGCCCGAACAAAATCGCCCGCATCAGCCCGCCGCTCAAAAGCGGGGAAATGTCTTTCGACTCGCGCGCGGTTTCCCGCAAGATATGCCAGGGAAAAATCAATTCCTGGTCGCGATCGGACCTGACGATTTCCAAATCTCGATGGTGTTCGGCAATCTTCGAGACGAATTCGTCGAGACGGCTGACATGCCAGAATCGGATTGAAATCCGGGCGGTATTGGGCGACATTCCCAGAACATAGACCTGAGTGTCGGGCTGCCCGATTTCCAAACTGAAATTCCCCTGGCTGACTCTGGCCAAGACTGCCGCAACACGACTCACCTCGTTGACATCTTCAACAGAAGCGCCGGCAAACAGTTCAGCGAGAAACCCCTCACCCGGGCAGGGCTGGTCGGTCCAAAACACGACCGTCGTATCGCCCAAAACCCTCCTGCGCTGACGATCTGAGAGGAGTTGGTTGAGCGCGGTACAGTACTGAAAAGCTGTTTGCTCGCTGACCGGTGCGTTGAACGATTGAGTCTTGCCGTATGATCGAAAAGCGGCTTCATTGAAAGAGACGAGTAGAGCACCCGATGTATTTGTACCACTCACGCCCTTGATCTGCGGTTTGTGCAGTCGCGCGATCGTTGCCACATTGCCCGTCACTAGGCACCGGCCAACAATCGCCATTTCCGCATCTGCGGTCTCTGCCTGAGTTGCTTGCCACCACACTCGCACCCGTTCGCTATCGTGCACATATTGCGTCTGGCCCCGAACTTGAAAGACACCAAAACCCGTGCCGATTTCAACGAGCACTGGCTGGTCGATCGCAGAGGCAGGATTCCAACTCTCCAGAAATCGGCACACAGCAGAGAAGTGCCGATCGTCAATTGTGGTTTCTAAACTGACATGCTTCTGCCGAAATGCTTCGAATGATTTCTGAGTTCGATCTGGTTTGTCGTCGTCAGGCTTGTAACCCAGCATGTAAGCTGGATTGTCCCAAAGGAAGCACGGATTCAACCCACTTCCGGACGGTTTACCGGGTCCAAAAACAAGCACCGATCTTGGCAGCAGCTTTCCATTTTGCTCGCGCCGGCCATCTTCAATGGCATGGAGCGTTCCATCGATATTCAGAACGACAATGAATGCAATCTTTTGGCGACTGAACCCCGCCGGAGCGATGTCGCTGTCGGGCGCGCCGGCGAGCCTTTCGTAGTAGCTGTTCAACGCGTGGAGAATCATTGCGAGACCTCCCGACGATCAAAGTTGAGTTGGGGTATGTCGATCACGCCGTCCCGCATGGTCGCGCGAAAGAAATGGGGAATCGTTTCAATTGCCTGGCTTGTATACGCACACATTGAATCGGGCGACTTCGATTTCGTTGGGCGATGTTCGATGTCGTGCAACAAATATCCGAGGTCAACTTCCCCGCAGCATTCGGAGGCCGGGATCGTTTCGTCGATCCATTCAAAATCGCAGGGGAATTCACGGCACCCGAGATACGGGTGGTGAAAATACTGCCCCTGTTCGGCCCGCCGCTTAAAAATGTTGTAGTGCTTGGCCACGGGCTCGCTGGCCTCCAGGAGTTCGAATTTTGCTTCTATGACGTAGGCAACGTCTCGCAAAATCGTCGCCGCACGCTGTTGCCGGTCGTCCTCAATGAACAGCCCGAGAAAGTCGCTTTTCGGGTTGTTCATCGCCCCTCTGGCGTTGGACGCCGACGCTTTCTCAGCGACTTCATTTCGCCTGATGTTTGTGAAGCGAATCGGCTTCAGCACATGAAGACGTTCAACGACCCAACGCACTTGTGGCTTCCAATAGATTGCTTCCAATAGGCCACGTGCTGCGGAAGGAGTAATCACGTCGTAGCTGACCCTCTCAACCTTCATTTCCGGGCGGGAAAAGCATGCGTAGTCTCCCCAAACCTTCAACTTGATGGGCGATCTTGTGTTCATTGCTGTTCTCATTGAGGCATACTAATCGAGATGTTTTAACAAAGCATTGCATCCGCTGGCCAGACCCCTTCACGGTCCATCCGTAGGCCAAATTCTTGGTCATAGCTACCCGGATTGGTCAACACGTAAAAGCTCTCCGCAATTGGACCAATATCCCCGGACTTCAACATTTGATCGAAGGCATATTTCGGAACGGAAACGGTATGCCGCTGTAGCCTCCGCAAGAGTTCGCGGTCGGGACCGTTCACTCGCAGTTGCTCGATGAGTTCGTAGCTTGGCGTTCGGCCGTTCACGCCTTCGCGCCGGTTATGATCGCTATCAACAAAAACCGCCTGGCCGGAATCTTCGATGAGCCTGAATCGCTCTGCCGCCATTCGGAAGTTCCACGGCAATTTCTCAGAATTGGCGAAGCACCCCAGAACGCTTCCCTGTGGCGTGCTGTCCCACCGAGCTTCGCCCTCCTGCTTCCAGTAGTGAATGCGAAAGTAGTCGTGGATCGCGGGGGGTGAAAGCAGATCGTCGTGATGATCGGGAATGATTTGTAATAGGGATTCCGCTGCCGCCCGCTGTGACCCGCGCAGCAGTTGCCCCGCTGGCTCAAAAACGAAAACCTTACCGGAAGCCAACCGGCCTTCACGGTTGCAGCGACCGGCCGCTTGGGCGATCGAATCAAGCCCCGTTTTCGCCCGATAGACGACCGGGAAGTCGACATCAACACCGGCTTCAATGAGTGACGTACTGATGACGCGACACGGCTGATGGCGCTTTAACCGTCGGCGAATTTCGGCGATTTTCTCGGCGCGATGTTGGCCGCACATGAAAGTACTAAGGTGGAAGAGTCCATCGCCGCTTCCGAGTTCGCCTTGAAGCTGGCGGAACAGCTTAGCAGCGTGCGGCCTAGTGTTCACAATCGTCAGAAATGACTGGTGGGCGTTCAATCGCTCGATCAATTCGTCGTCTGACAACGAACCAATCAGTTCGACGCTCACTCGCTTCATGGATTCGTACAGCACGTGTGGTTCGGGAATGATTTCGCGGACGTTCTGCTGATCGAGCCCGATGGGGAATTCATTCCG
>JAIXVG010000475.1 GCA_027483145.1 Planctomyces sp. | reverse complement strand
TTAGTCGCCCCGTTCTCGCTGGAGTGGCCCTCGGCCGCAATCAATTGGCCCGCCGTGTCGCTCCATGGTTTGTTTCCAGCAAACTGCAACCGCAAGAACTTCTGAAGAGCATCTCGATCGACCCCTTCCGGCTCGCTACGACCAATTAGCAAGTTGGTCCAGACCAGCGCGAAGTAGCGATAATGTTCGGTACTTGTCAGCAGCGAATCAATTTCGTCGGTCCGTTTCCGAGGGCTTTTGTTCGCGAGAAACTCCTTCACGTGGGCCGCATCGGGAATATGCCCAGCCAGATCGAGCCAAATCCGCCGCAGCCAGGCTGCATCATCAGCAATTGGCGAAGGGGTCACATCATGCAGCTTCCATGTCTGGGCAATTCGCGAGTTAATCAGCTCAACAGCCGAACTCCAGCTCACCGATTGAATTTCGTTGCCATTAGCTCCGGCCTGCTGCGCAGAGGCATCGGCTGTCTGAATCGAAGCCGCTCCATCTCCTTCAGCTCCATTCCGATCAAGCTTCAGCGGCGTCTGGGTTTTACTTCCCCCGCGCGAGCCTCCATCTGTCACCAGTTCGTCTTGAGCAGTTGCATCGGACGAAGTCCCGACGACTTGGGTCTCTCCCACCTTGGGGACCAATAAACCTCGCCCCAGCAAAACCACCATGACGACCGCCGCTGCGGTGACGCCACCTTTGATCCAGCTCCACTCCGTCAGCACCTTCCTGATGCTGCTTTGCCAAGTTGTCCCGCCGCTCCCTTTGGCAGCTAGCGCTCCCTTGGACTTCCGGCGCTTGGCCCGCTCGGCGTGACGACGCTTTCGTTCATGACGTTTTTCGCGGCGCTGCTGAGCACTGTCGCGAACCCAGGTCAGTAGGCTTTCATCAATTTGAATGGCATTGCAATCGATGGCCGACTCGGTTCGCCCGAATTCCCCGTGAGCCACATCCCACTGCAGGCAACCATGCAAATCCATGTATTGAACATAGTAAGCGAGCGCGACATCCGACGCACAAACCAGCCCGTCCAGACGCGCTTTCCCGGCTGTATCGAGCCGGTTCTCGACCAGCCGCTCCAATAGCTCATTCATTTCCAGTAACAGGGCATCATCACTGCTCATCGCAAGCCCTCCGCAGCCAGGCGGCGTGAAACACATTCGAGCAGCGCTCGGCGAATTCGCCCGAGTGACTGGTAGACCGAATTCGATGGCCGTCCCAACTCTTGAGCGACTTTCTTCCCATTCTCTCCTGGTGCATAGCGGCTTTGAATCAGCTCTAAATCTTTCTGTCGCAGCTTCGATAAACAGACCGATAATGCACTGCGGCGCGTCTCCAATACATCGGCATCTTCAGCAACCTTCTCCGCCACGCGAGAAACAAACTCATCACTAAATTGCAGCTTCTCTCTCTTTCGGCGGGTCCGAAACTTCATGATCTCGAACATGGCGATCTGGCAGGCCCAGGCAACGAAATTTGTTCCTGCCTGAAACTGCTGATACTTACTCCACACAATGACATTCGCGTCTTGCAGAATCTCTTCGGCGTCGTTGGTGTTGCCAACCTGCGACAAAATGAAGAGGTAAATCCGTCGTTGACTACGGGTAAAAACTTGAATGAAAGCGCCGTCTGGCACACCTAATGGCTGCGAGTCAGCCGCGACCGCCGATAAGTCGGCTGCTACGGCGAGGGCGCGTTGCTGTTCTGGCCCTTCACTGCTCATCTTGCCCGTTCCACTCCAGCCGTTCGATCACCAACCTGCCACCGCATATCAAGTATCTGACCGCTACCTGCTCAACGACTAGCCTGCGCGATCAGCCACCGAAGGCAATGAAAATTTCCGTCCGGTATCAACAATCAACCGGTCGATTCGCTCTCACTGAACACGACCAAACCCAGCGAATCGCGGAATCGACTGCTGGGTTTGGGCTTATCGCACTGTTGTCAGCGAACGGCACATCGGGCCGATTGCTGCGTCAACAATCAGACTAACCGATCAACTCGGTAATTGGTGTTCCGCCGTTTGCCAACTTCATTGGGCGACCACGCTTCGATGTATGGACCGTGTCGAGCGGAATCCCAAGGGCGTGCGAAACCGTGGCCCAGATATCGCCAGGCTGATAGCTCTTGCCACTGACAACGGTCAGGCCATCCTTATCGGTCTCACCCACTGCCAAACCACCCTTAAGGCCCCCACCGCCTACCACCACTGACCAGCTATTGGCCCAGTGATCGCGACCAACGGTCTGGTTGATACGTGGGGTTCGGCCGAATTCACCCATCCATACGACAACCGTGTTGTCCCACATTCCGCGCTGCTTGAGATCGGTCACGAGCCCGGCCATCCCTGCATCGAGAGTCGGCAGCATCCGATCCTTCAGCGAACGGAAGACATCGTTGTGCAGGTCCCAACCACCAAAGTCGACTTCGACAAACGGAACGCCCGTCTCAACCAGCCGGCGTGCCATGAGCAAGCTGCGGCCAAACCCATTGCCACCCGCCATCATTCCCCGACCCGCAGCCCCGGGCTGAGGCGAATAGAGATCGATGATGTTCTGAGGCTCCTTGTCGAGCTTGAATGCTTCCATCTGCGACGACTTCATCAGGTTCACGGCTTTTTCGTAGACCTGCTTGTGAGCCTTGCCCGAATCACCTCGGTTCGAGTTGATGAAACTGTCTTCGACGATGTTCAGCATCGACAACCTCTGCTGCAGCCGATCGAGGGAAACGTCCCCCATGTCCGCATTCAAGATGCGGCCGCTGCCATCAACGAGGAATGGAGCATGCGACATCCCGAGGAAGCCAGGACTGCTTCCCCCGCCGCCGATTGAGATGAACGCGGGGATCTCGAGATCCTTCCGCTTTGAACCAATCTCGTAGCTGACAACCGAACCAAAGGCTGGGTGAACTACGGTTGGGTTAGGAACATAGGACGTGTGCATGTAGTAGCGACCACGATTGTGGTCGGCTTCCCGAGTCCCCATTGCGCGAACAACCGACAGACTGTCCATCACTTGAGCCGTTCGGGGCAAGTGCTCGGAAATCTGCAGATCACCCTTGGTCGAAATGGGCTTGAATTCGCCACCATTCTTCGAGCCGGGCTTCAGGTCCCACATATCGATGGTGGGTGGCCCGCCACTCATCCACATCAAAATGCAGGCCTTTTGATTTTTCTTCAGCTCAGCCGCATTGGCCTTCACATGCGAAATGAACTGCAGGGCCGGAATCGTCGCTGCGCTGGTAGCCAGGTGACGCAAAAAGTGACGCCGAGACAGCGTATCTAACGTTTCAAAACTCATCAGAAAAACCTCCCGGCCCGTCTGATCTGGGCCAACCCTTTGAAATCACCGATTCCGTAAGTTACCTGCAATCGCCAGTTCTATGTTCGTTATGGTTTAGTCGATTTCGTTGCTTTTGGCCCCAAATCGGCAGGCCTCGACAACTAAACCACCCCGTAAAATCGATTTAACCCACAAAACTTGCACATAGCCAATCCGACAAAGACCGGCCCATTAGTGAATGAAAATGAATTCATTCGAGTTCATCAGCGCCCAGAAAAGGTCTTGGTAAACCGAAAGTGGGTCGCGCCCTGCCTTCAAATAAGCCAGAAACTTGGTCCGCTCAGCCGGGTTGGGAGAGCGGCTCAGAACCGTCTGGTACACCTTCTGAATTCGCTGGGCGTCGCCAGCCTTGGTCGACAAAAGCTCAGTCAAATGGCTTCCCGACTTGGCACTGATTGCGTCTCGAACCAGCGGCCCGTTCATCATCATCAAGGCCTGTGGAATCGTCCCGTCAAACGAGGTCGACTCTTCCCCTTCGTCGTTGCCGAAAGTCCGTACGAACTGCTGCAGCCATTCCTGGCGGGTCGCTTCTGATTGCTCCCAACCGGCCCGGCCCGTCTTGTGAGCGTTGGTCGCGACGATTAACGAATCGTAGAGCTGTTCGGCAGTCATCGACTTGATGTAAACGTGGCTGAATAGCGGAGTCTCACCAGCAGATGGATTATCGATTTCGTTCTTCTTGCCAAACCGGCTGGTCAAACTGTAGGCATCACTATTGGCAATCCAGCGAATGAGCTGCTTGACGTCGTAATTGGCCTTCACGAACTCTTCAGCGAGCCGATCGAGCAGTGCAGGATGGGATGGAGCGTTGTGCGGCCCCATGTCATCAACCGGTCGCGTGAAACCATAGCCAAAGAAGTGGGCCCACAAGCGATTCACAAAAGCAACCGCAATCAACGGGCGATCCCCTTCGGTCATCAAGCGGGCTAACTCTTTGCGACGATCGGTCTCGGCACCGGGATCGACTTCCTGACCAAAGTACAGAGGATAGGCCACCTGCTTAAGGCCGCTTCGCTTTTCAAAGAAGACCGGACCTTCAAAGTTGCCCATCAGAACTTCGGAGTAATCATCAATTCGCCGACCGGTTTTGGGGTCTGCCTTTTCATGGTCCATTTTTCGGACCTGGCGGAAGAAGCTGTTAAACTGCCAGAACTGGTCCTGCTTCCAATCGTTAAATGGGTGGTTATGGCACTGGGTGCACTGCACCTGCATACCCATGAAAAGCCGAGTAGTCTTGGCGGTGAGTTGAACCGCTTCGTCTGGGTCCTGCATCTGAGCCAAAGTGAAGTTGACCGCTCCATTCGTCTCAAACTCTCCCTCAGCACAAACGATGTCAAAGACCACATCTTTCCAGGGACGATTGCGACCAAAGGCTTCGCGCAGGAACTTTTGCATCCCCGTGCGACTGACCCGTCTGGGTGTTTGCTGACCAATACAAAGATTGGTCCAAATGGTTGTGAAATTGCGAACATACCCTGCGTTTTCAAGCAGACTTTCAATCAGCGCTGCCCGCTTTCCTTTGTCTTTGTTTGCGACAAAAGCTTCGAGGTCTTCCAAGGGTGGAATGTGGCCGACAATGTCGAGATAGACGCGACGAATCCATTCCGCGTCGTCGGCAACGGGCGAAGGATCGATTTCGTTATCAGACCAGCCTTGTCTCAACGATTCGTTAATAAACTCGACCACCGGATCAGCGGCTGCGCCGCGAATGGCCCCACCCTTAGGTGCGATGGTCTCAGACGTTTCAGCCGGACTGGCCTGGTCTGGCTCATCGTCTGCAGCAATGGACCACGCCGCGGAAAGTCCAAAGACCAACGCCCCAACGACCAGCATCGACATGCTCCAGCGACCCGCGTTGTGCAACAGGTTCGCTGAATCGCGTGAGTCGCAACTCTGAGACCAATCAGGACGAAGGAGGGGCGATTTCATAAGCTTCTTCCGAGTAGGTGGACTTGGATATGGGCCGGAAGGTGTGCGGTCAAAGTACGGTAAGGCCGGAGGGGATCATTCACACCACCGGATGTTAACAAGCAAGAAAGTGATCGCACCCATAAATGGTGTTCACGCGTTCACAATTCGTCAAGTGGTGCTTAGGTCCGTGCAACAAGTTTACCCGTTTTTGTTCTGAAAGATTCGGAAACTTTTTGTGGATCGCAACCTCTTTCGGCAGAACCTTCGGGAATCCCCCCGATCATCCGCGGCCGAATCGAGCAGCATTTACCGAATCGAAAACCAGCAAAATGGAGATAAGTATATTCCAGCATAAGGTTTACAAAGGGCTTCAAACCAATTCCCGGAGTCTGTCGCCACGTTATACGCCCCTCCAAATTGATCTTGGCAGAAGTGGCAAGGAAAAGTAGCGTCCCTACGAGCCCCCTCAGGTTTTGGCCCGAGACGAGGGGACGTAGTAAATCAGAAGTCGAGACAGATCTCGACCGAATTTGGCCAACCCTGCTGGGGGCCAGCAGACAGACAGGAGTAGCGAGGTCAGGCGATGGAAGTGTTGAAGCGAGTTTTTGCCGTAATGATGATGGGCCTGCTCCTGTGGGCTAGCGGCTGCGCGCTGATGCATGAAATGAAGCCGCATCGCCTCAAGCGCTGGAATCGCATGCCCGCCCCTACCAAGGATCCAGAGTTCTCATTGCATACCAAGCCTGCCAACAAGCTAAGTCGCTTCGTCTCCTAGGCCGCAGACCATATGATCATCAATCGATTGCTTGGTCTGCCTTGGTTGCCTCTGTTTGATGGACAAGATTAGACCGGGCACTACCTCCGTTCCCGCCATTCTTGATATCAATCTCAGACGGAGCTGCGTTGGAGGTTGGTGGCAAACTCCGCTGGTCCAATTTGTGGTGGTAGCCGGTTGGCCATAACGATTTTCGCCCTTGGTATAACCTCGGGCACCCCTTGAAGCTGCAACTCGCATGAGACTGATTGGCCAGTTTGAACATGTTGTCCCGGCTGATCGATTTGCTGATGCGATGCAGGGCCGAGGGATACGGGTCAACGTAGAACAAGCCGACGGCGGCTGGCAGGTTTGGGTCCTTGATGACGACCATGTGGCCATCTGTCGTCAAGAGTTGGAAGCCTTTCAGCAAAACCCCAGTGATCCGCGGTTTGCCGAGTTAGCGGCAAGAGCCGGTATTTTTCGCAAGGCCGAGCTGAAGCGGCGCAGAGAGTTTCGCAAGAACTATGTGCCGCTGGCCAATCGTTGGAAGGCCCCCTCCGAATGGGGGCCGGTGATTGTGGCCCTGTTCGCTGGGTCGATCTGGGCGGCTGTCCAAACATCACTGGGTAAGTGCGAGCTGGAAGAGTTGGCCCCCTGGCTGATTTCAACTGACGACACGTTGCCGTTTCTGACTAATCCCACGTTAATCTGGAAGCTCTTCTCTCCCTGCTTTCTTCACTTTGGTGCGTTTCACCTGATCTTCAATTTGAGCGCGACCAAGTTCTTTGGCCAGCCGATCGAGCATCGGTTGGGAAGCTGGTGGTTCTTGCTATTCGTGCTGGTGACGGGAGCAGGTTCAAACCTCTTGCAGTTCTACTTTTCAGGCCCACTCTTTGGCGGCATGTCGGGGGTGGCGTATGGCCTGATTGGTTTCCTGTGGACAGCAAGTAAGTCTGGCCCCCATCTGGGCCTCGCCCTGGACAAGCGGAACATGTACATGGCGATGGGGTGGATGGTGTTCGGGTTTATTGGCCTGTTAGGACCGATCGCTAACGCGGCTCACCTGGGTGGATTTGTGATCGGCCTTGTGTGCGGCTGGTTAGCAGGGAAGTTTTTGAGGTAGGCTAGTTACGAGTGGTGATGATTGGCAACCACCGTGCCGCGCATTTCACTGGTGATCCGACCGCCCATCGCAGGTCATGCTTTGCCAGACGCCCCAGGTCGGTAAACGCTCTCAGCCCAACAGCCATCAAGCGTGTGCTGGCCGATACGCACTGCTGAACGAGTCAGCAGTGGCACCTAAGGGATGGTCACCCGGCAATTCAGTGCAAGAGACCTGAAGCGAATTGGAAGAACCCGACGATTGGCATCGTCGGCTCGGCAGGCACTTTCTGCACGAGGTACTAGCTTACGCCTTGATGGCTGACTTGATGCTGTCCATCAGCCAGCTATCGATGTCGCGCCAGACCTTTTGGGTGGGCTTGCCCCGTTCGGGTTGATAGACGCGGGTGGCGACTTCCATCCCGGCGTTGTAAAGGAGGCGTGCCCCTTCCAACAGGTCGGTGGCTGCTGGACCATGGACCGACCCGCGCTGGCCAAGCTGCAGGGACATCAGAACTCGCTTGTCGCGCAGCTCCCGTAACCGGGCGAGCGGACGGGACATGATTGGGAATGCCCCACCCACGTTAATCGCCCCGGCAAAGAAACCGGGCCGCGTTAGTAGCAGCCGCAGGGCGGTTGTCCCGCCGGTGCCACGTCCTGCCAGGTAAATGCGATCGGGATGAACGTTCCAGGCTTCAGCGATGTTATCAAGCGTCTGGTGAATCTCGTGGCAGACGGCATCGATTCCGTTATCGGCCGTTGGCCAGTCATACTGGCCGGGGGTTGGCATGGCGACGGAACCGCGGAGTGCAACCCCCAGGTAGTTTTGATCGCTGATCGCCGGAAAGATGCTGCTGGCGTCGGCTTCTGACTCGCCAGCCCCGTGCAGCCAAACCAACAATGGATAAGAGTAAGCGGCCTCGTATCGTTCGGGGGCGTAAAGGGTGTGAGGAATCTCAATCAATGGCCGATAGCTGTCGGCTGGGTCTTCGCCGGTCGAATCGACCCACAGTTGAGTATTCTCGCCCGGTAAGACTTCGATTGAGTGGTTTTCAATCGCATTCTGTTCGGTCAGAAATCCGGCCATGCGTTGACGCCAGACATCAAGCTGATAGCCGGAAGGATCATCCGAGCCATGTTCGGGCAATTGGTATTCGTTCATAAACTCAATCCGTTCCTGCAATCTGGCGTCGACAGGCAGATCCAGCCGGGACTCAATCTAGCGATTGAAGCTGGCACTTGGCGCTATCGGAGCCGAGAGGGGTTGGCCCGAGGTGGCCCTGAGGGGGACAGGGATGTTCCACTTCGGAATGGGTTTTGTATTGTCTTGCGGCGAACCCAGCGACCTGCCGCTAATTGGTCCTGGTTTCGACAGGGACCGACTGGCTACTAATTGCTGGAGATCGCTTAACGGAAAAAACTTGCCGGGGCAATCAGTTGCTTTGACGTCTCCGTGTCCGATGACCTGTCCTGCGGAAATCTCGTAGCTTCTTGCTAATCGATTGACCAATCCCTCGACTGCTTCTTGCTGTGCTGGTGAGGGAGGCTGTGTTTCAAAGTTCCCTACCAAAACGATGCCAATTCCATGCTGGTTGTAATCGCTGACTCCGGCGTGTGCTCCGTGCATTTGCTGTCGCCAGCGAAACGTTGCTTCGACCTCGCCATCAGGCATTCCGTTGCCATTGCCCACCACAAAGTGGTACCCGATTCCTAACCAGGGTTTGCCACTTTTGTCCTTATTCTGCAGATGAGCTTCGTGAATGCTTTCTACATCCCCACGCTCGGATGCGGTGTGATGCAGAACGATGTGTTTCCAAACTCGCGACTCGACCCCTGGAGGCAAATCTTCTGGTAATGAGGTCGCTGCCAGGTCCTGTTGTGGAATCAGAGTTGGG
>JAIXVG010000208.1 GCA_027483145.1 Planctomyces sp. | reverse complement strand
GTCTTCCAGCAGACGAGTTATGGCAGGAGGATTCGACCCGCCGATGACCGTTTGAAACGGGTGTTTTTTCCACCACAGGCCCAGTTCAGCAACCGGCAAAGCCGAGGAGACGGGGGTGGCCATGAACTCGATGGGGGTGGCAAGGCTGGCCGAGCAACCGGTTGCGAGGGGATCGCGGCGAAACAGGCCAAACTTGACCCGGCTGTTCCCTGTATCAATCGCGAGCCAATCCACCGAGTTTCTTCCTGTTTTCGGGTAGTGGGGGGACACGTTGCGGCTGCCCGGTTCCAGCAGGTTATTGCGAACGGCCCCAATGCGGTTTCGTTCATTGGGACTGATTCGTCGTCGGGTCGGTTCGGACACCGTTTAGGCGAGCTGTTTTTGGCGGAAATGGCCGAAATCGGGCTGCAGCCACTGAGTTTTGTTGGAACTTTCCCCTTTCCGACTGGATGTCAATCTCAGGTGAGTGTCTATAGTGTTGAGCTGCTGCGTCAAGCGTTGTACGGCCATTTGTCTTGAATTGGCTTGTCGTTACGTCAAGATTAGCCGGGAACATCGCTCACGTTTTCCCGTTCGACCTTACAGCTTTCGTCGCCAACGATACCTGTCAAGAATTGGGATTTGAGGAACCACCCCAAGTTGATCGCCTCTTCCCTCTCTAACCAGCCACCCGAAAATCGGGCCAACGAACCGCTGATCGATGCTAAATCGGTAGGGGTCGAGTATGCGAAGGGGAAGCCGGCAGTTGCGAACGCTACATTCTCGATTTCCCCACAAGAGTTCGTCGCCCTCGTCGGACCGTCGGGATGCGGAAAGTCGACCGTGTTACGTGCGGTGGCAGGACTGATCGAGTCGACCTCGGGTGAGCTAACGATCGGCGGGCAGTTACCAGCCGAAGCGAGGCGGCGTTCGCAACGGGTGGCGTTTGTGTTTCAAGATCCAACACTGCTGCCTTGGCGGTCGGTGGCTGACAACATTCGATTGCCCCTTGAGCTGCAGGGGATGCCCCGCGCCAGCCAGGACGAAGCGATTGCCAAAAGCCTGCAACTGATTGGTCTGTCGACAGAAGATGCCAAAAAACGACCGAAGAAGCTTTCGGGCGGGATGCGGATGCGAGTATCGCTGGCGCGAGCATTAGTGACTGACCCAACTCTTCTGTTGTTGGATGAACCATTCGCCGCGCTCGATGATGTACTGAGGCAACAATTGAATGAGGAGCTCGTCCATATCTGGCGGCTGAACAGATGGACCGCCCTGTTTGTCACTCACAATGTTTCGGAAGCGGTCTTTCTCTCGCAGCGAATTCTGATCATGAGCAAGCGGCCTGGAACAATTGTGGCTGATATTTCGATCCCGTTCGGCGAATCGCGGGAACCAGAGCTTCGGGCCACGGCTGAGTTCGCCCAGCTATGCGGTGTTGTCAGTCAGAAACTGCGCGACGCAGCCCGATAGGCTTCAT
This sequence comes from Planctomyces sp., assembly GCA_027483145.1. Classification (GTDB taxonomy): domain Bacteria; phylum Planctomycetota; class Planctomycetia; order Planctomycetales; family Planctomycetaceae; genus JAIXVG01. The sequence goes on along the minus strand of JAIXVG010000208.1, from coordinate 3,056 downwards.
TTGCCCAGGCGAAGCATACAAGGCTTCATCAAAAATTCATCCTGGACAAAGTCTTCGAATCCCAGCCGACCCGACTACGCCAGCGGTCGGGTTCTTTTCATCAGAAGCTGAGACGTCACCAATCCAATCATTTTAGGTGAATCGCAGACTGCGTACGGGATTTGCCATACTTCGCCCGATGGGAGTTCATCCATCGGAAACAGACACTTCTGGGACCTGAACCCAATACCGCTCGCGTCTTCCCCTTGCCCCGCGATGTTCTGAATTGGCCGAGAGTCGGTACACTGTGACAATGTTGCGGCTTCAATGGTCAATTGAGCTTCGTGAATGCCGCAGCCGGGTGAGTTTTCTTTCTTCAAGACCAACGTCTGTTCGAAAGCAGGGAAATGACTGCCAGCACCATAAGATCTGGGCAGAGTGAGGACCACGCAAGCAACGACTGGTTTACTCCGGCGGTATTTTTGAGTGCGTTCCTGCTGTTTCAGGTGCAGCCAATTGTCTCCAAGGCTTTGCTGCCAGTTTTTGGTGGAACGCCTGGGGTGTGGACAAGCTGCATGCTGGCGTTTCAATTGATTCTGTTTTTAGGATACGCCTACGCCGATGTACTGGTGCGATGGCTGACCGTGAAGCAGCAAGTCGTTGTGCATGGCAGCTTGCTGCTGCTGGCATGTCTGTTTCCAGTTCTCCCTGGGAGCGTGGCTCTCAGCGATCAGGCAGACCCGGCTGTGGTGATTGTATGGGCCCTGTTGCAGTCAGTTGGGCTTCCGTTTTTCGTCTTGTCGACAAGTGCACCTCTGTTGCAGGCATGGTACTCGCGACTAACAGGGGGAAAGTCCCCATATCATTTGTATGCACTGTCGAATGCGGGATCGCTGATTGGGCTGGTCTCGTACCCGTTCCTGTTTGAACCCCTGTTGAATTTGACGCAACAGGCCAATCTGTGGCGGGTGTTGTTTGTAATCTTTGGGGTCGTGCTGTTTGCAATCAGCCGCGGGATGCTGCAAGCCGAGCGAGCTTCCGGATCGTCAGTAGAAAACACCGCGATATCAGCAGCAAGTTCAGTCGGCCATAATGTGGTCCCTGCGGAGCCGGTTGCCGCTTTTCCAGGTCTGATCACTCTTTGTTGTTGGTTCGGCCTGTCACTGGTCCCTGCTATCTTACTACCGGCCATTACGAATCAAGTTTGTTTGGATGTGGCCTCGGTCCCCTTTTTGTGGGTACTTCCCTTATCGCTGTACTTGTTGAGTTTCGTAATATGTTTTGCCGGAACAAGCCACGGCTGGCCTACGATCTGGGGTGTGATTGCGCTCTGTATGGTGGGCGGAATGGTCTATGTGCTTGGGTTGGCGCAAGGGGCCTCGATCGAACTGCAAGTGGTGATGCTGTTTGCGGGATTGTTCGCCGGATGCATGGTCTGCCACGGCTATCTCGCCGCGATGAAGCCTCATCCCCACTGGTTAACGCTGTACTACCTAACGATGTCGCTGGCAGGTTTGGTCGGAAGTGCCTTCGTGGCCTATGTCGCGCGCCAGCTATTCCAATCATTCCTGGAGTTGGATTTGTCGCTTGGGGCCTTAGTGATTGTGATTGCGGTTGGCGCGTGGCGATCGAAGCTGCCGTTCGCCGCATTGAATCGGCCAGCAGTTCGCTTTCTCTTGCCGATTATGGTCTCGGCAGGTGCAATCGTAGCAATGGCATTTCTGTGGAACGGAGCAGTTCCAACAGATACCAACGTACTTGTTGCCGAACGAAGCTTTTTTGGTGTCCTGCGTGTGGCGGAACCGATTTATGCAGGGGAAACAGAGCCGCGCGTTCGAGAATTGCGGCACGGCCGGATTATTCATGGGCAGCAGCTTAAAAGCCCCGACAAACAGCAGGTCCCCACAACTTATTACACCAAGACCAGCGGCTTGGGTCGCGTGTTGCAGCACCATCATTCCGACCGCCCGCGAAACGTCGCCGCGGTGGGACTTGGCGCAGGGACCATTGCTGCCTACGGGCAGACTGCAGACCGTTTTGTTTTCTTTGAGATTGATTCCACGGTCATTCGCTTCGCCAAAGAGCAATTCACCTTTTTGCGGGACAGTAGGGCCGAGTGCACGACCGTTCTGGCTGATGGGCGGATGGGGCTGGCAAATGATGACCGTGTGTTTGATGTCATCGTGCTCGATGCCTTTAGCGGAGACGCCGTGCCAACCCACCTGTTGACACGTGAAGCGTTTCAAGTCTATTTGAAACGCCTGGCTCCTGACGGAATCATTGCCTGCCACGTTTCAAATCGGCATATCGACTTAAACCCAATTTTGGCGGCTGCTGCGAAGTACTTCAATCTCGACACACGATCGTATATCGCTGAACCAAGCAATACCGACAAGCTGGAAACCGGGGCTATTCCCAGCGAGTGGGTATTGCTCTCCCCCGATCAAGGGGTGCTTAAAGCTCCCGACTTTGCGGTTCTTTCGCCGTTAGTGACGAACAAACTAGTGACCTGGACCGATCAAAACTGCAGTTTGTTCTCGGTATTGAAGTCAGCTGGTAAGCACAGTGCTCAGGCTGCGTCGCAGGCCGTTGATGAACTGGCAACAGCAGCTGATTTGAGTGCTGTCGGAAAACTCAACGAGGCTGAAAAGCTGCTAAGACCTATCGTAGCCTCTGAGCCGACCAACGCGAATGCCTGGATGCATCTGGGGGTTGTCTTAGCAAAAACGGGTCGCCAGGAAGAGGCCATTAGTGCATACGAACGGGCTATTGAGGCCCAGCCGGGGTTATCTGGTGCCCATAACAATCTAGGCCTGTTGCTTCTGGAGCGAGACCCAGGCCGGGCACGCGGGCATATTTTGCAGGCGGTGCAGCTCGACAATAAGAATGCGAGGGCGCGAGTGAGTCTCGGAAACATTCTGTTTCGAGAAGGTCGCGGACGCGAGGCCATTCGTTACTACGAAGAGGCTCTGGTCATTGAGCCAAGTTTGGAAACCGCTGCCCAGAATCTGGCGATCGTCAAACAAGCGATGGAAGCAAAAGGTGCGAGCGCCAACCCGGGTACTGGCAAATAAAGT
>JAIXVG010000158.1 GCA_027483145.1 Planctomyces sp. | reverse complement strand
TGGGGTATTGCTGATGGTTACTTTTCCAGCCGCGAAGATGGGGAAAACTTCTATCGCGATCTGGCCTGGATGTGCCTCCATCAGTTCGGCAGTTTCAATTCACCCGTCTGGTTCAATGTGGGTCTGTTCCACCAGTATGGTGTGAAAGGCTGCCGTGGGAACTATCGCTGGGATGTCGAAACCGGGACGATTCAACGGCCCGATACCCCCTACGAGTATCCCCAGGCATCGGCCTGCTTCATTCAGTCGGTCGACGACAACATGGAAGACATCATGCGGCTCGCCACCAGCGAGGCGATGTTGTTCAAGTTTGGTTCGGGGACTGGGACCGATCTCTCGACGATTCGCAGTTCAAAGGAAAAGCTGACCGGTGGTGGGACCCCATCAGGTCCTCTGTCGTTCATGCGGGTCTATGACCAGATTGCTGCCGTGGTCAAGTCGGGCGGCAAGACTCGTCGTGCGGCCAAGATGCAAAGCATTAAGGACTGGCACCCGGATGTGCTGGAATTCATCCAGTGCAAAGGAAAAGAAGAGCGTAAGGCTCGCGTCCTGATTGAAAGTGGTAAATACGATTCGAACTTCAATGGCGAAGCCTATGGTTCGATTATGTTCCAGAATGCCAACCTGTCGGTCCGTCTGAGCGATGAGTTCATGCGAGCCGTCGAAGAAAACAAGAAGTGGAAGACTCGCTGGGTCACCGATCCGACTCAGTCAGGTCCCGAGTACGATGCCCGTTACGTGATTCGTCAGATGGCTGAAGGGGCCTGGTACTGCGGCGATCCTGGTGTTCAATACGATACGACGATCAACCGCTGGCATACCTGTCCGAACTCGGGTCGGATCAATGCATCGAACCCCTGCTCGGAATACATGTTCCTGGATGATACGGCTTGCAACCTGTCGAGCCTGAACCTGCGAAAGTTCCAGAAGCCCGACGGAACGTTCGACGTGGGGATGTATACCAAGGCTGCTTCGGTCTTCATCACGGCTCAGGAGATTCTGGTTGATCATGCCAGCTATCCGACTCCAGCGATTGCTCAGAATAGCCATCGGTTCCGGCCGTTGGGACTGGGCTTCGCCAACCTGGGTAGTCTCCTCATGTCGATGGGGATTCCCTACGACAGTGCAGCAGGTCGCGGGATTTGCGGTGCTTTGACCGCCCTGTTGACCGGTCAGGCTTACCTGACCTCAAGCCGAATCTCTGGAGCAATCGGGTCATTTGCGGGCTACAAAGAGAATGCCGACGCGATGCTGCGTGTGATGCGGATGCATCGCGATGCGGTCGATCGGATCGATACGGCTTGTCCAGAGTATCTGCGGGTGGCTGCAGGTCGCGTCTGGGATGACTGCGTCGATTCGGGTCGGGTGCATGGCTATCGCAATGCCCAGGCAACGGTGCTTGCTCCGACCGGCACAATCGCCTTCATGATGGATTGCGATACAACCGGCATTGAACCTGATATCGCCTTGGTTAAGTACAAGCAGTTGGCTGGCGGGGGGATGATGAAGATCGTCAACCGGACCGTGCCTCTGGCTCTAAAGACCCTGGGTTACGATTCGCCAGAAGTGGAACGAATTGTTGCTCACATCGAACAGCACGATACGATCGAAGGGGCAGCCGACCTGAACCAGGATCATTTGGGCGTGTTTGATTGTGCCTTCAAAGCTGCCCAAGGGAAGCGCAGCATTCCCTGGAAGGCTCACGTGACCATGATGGCTGCTGCACAGCCATTCTTGTCGGGTGCTATTTCCAAGACAGTGAATATGCCGGCTGACTCGACGGTCGAAGACATCGAGAATGCCTATATCGAGGGCTGGCGGTTGGGGCTGAAGGCGATTGCGATTTACCGCGATGGTTCAAAGCAAAGCCAGCCACTGAATACCTCGAAGGGTGGCGAGAAGGGGAAGGGAACGGCCGATGGTCAGCCAGCACGTCGTCGCCTTCCTGCAACCCGCAATTCGATTACCCACAAGTTCTCGGTGGGTGGTCATGAAGGCTATATCACCGTTGGGTTGTTTGAGGACAACACGCCGGGTGAGTTGTTCATCAGTATGGCCAAGGAAGGGAGTACCATTGGTGGTCTGATGGACGTGATTGGGACTGAGACTTCGATGGGCCTGCAGTATGGTGTGCCACTGCAGGTATTGGTCGATAAGTTCTCGCATACCCGATTCGAGCCGTCGGGTTGGACACCAAACCCCGATATCCCGAATGCGAAGAGCGTGGTCGACTACATCTTCCGTTGGCTGGGGATTCAGTTTATCCCGGGCTATCGCGAAGCGAACACGCCACGCCGCGGAATGGCGGAGACGGTCGAAGCTGAGGCTTCGGAAGATCATCCCGTGGCTGAAGTCGTCGCCAAGATCGAGCCAGCGACTTCGGCCAAAGCAGATTCACGGCTCACTGAAAACAAGTTGCCTAAGGCACTCTCACAGCGGTTGTCGTCGAGTTTGGTTGCATCGGGTGTTAAGCCGATGAGTAATCAAGGGACAGCGGCAAAGCTTGACGGGAATGGCCGAAGTTTGCAGTTTGCCAAGTTCCAGTCGGATGCCCCTTGTTGCGATAACTGTGGTTCGATCACCGTTCGCAATGGGAACTGCTACCTCTGCCACAACTGTGGTAACAGCCTGGGCTGCAGCTAGGCCGCGTGGCGGCTTTGGTCGCATCGAGGCATGGGTTGGACCATGACAGCCTGTGGCCGCGGGATGCCGTTCGGACGAGGAGTAAAGGCAATTGATTGAATGGTTGCTGGCTTGTCCGTTGGGACTGGCCAGCAACTGGTTGGAAGTACCCTTTCCCGAATGTTACGCAGGATGGTTAACGCGGGATCCAGATGGATCGCCGAACGGGGAAACCTCTGAGGTCGCTGAAGGATTGGTTGGCTTCTCTGGTATTGGGCACCTGGACTCAACGGACGAGTTCCAGGTGCCCGCATTTTTTATAGCGGCTCCGAATTCTTTGGGATGGTTCGATGGACCGACCAGCGCAGTGTTTCGAACAGCTATAGCGCGGGATTTGGATGAGTTCCTGGCTGTACAGTAGCTGTTTCTGTGGAATTCGGCGTAAGCAGGCAGGGTGAGTGATGCCGACTCAACAGGCGACAGTCGACTTGCTGTTGAAGAAGCTGGCTGATGCGGGTTCGTTGACTGCCCGTAAGATGTTTGGGGAGTATTGCCTCTACCTGAACGAGAAGCCAGTTGCCCTTGTTTGCGATGACGTGCTCTTTGTGAAGATCACTGAAGGTGGGAGAGCGATCGCGGGGGCTGCGAACGAGGGGAGTCCTTACCCGGGAGCGAAGGCGCATTTCATGCTTGATGCTCAGGCCTGGAGCCGAGCGAAGCTGCTGGTGAGGCTCATTCAAGTGACGTTCGAAGAGCTGCCAGCACCCAAGCCCAAGAAGCCACGGAGGCCAAAGTCTGGCTAAAGGGGCTGAACGGACGCTGTTGCCTGGGCTGGGTTTCCACAGCCAACCGCAAGACAGACGACCGGCTTGCGCCGGCCGCCCGTCTTGCATGGCATGTTTCGGGATCGAGCAATTTTTTGGATCGAGACCGTGCGGCTTTGCAGTCAGGTCTTCGCGGTGGCGGTCGGCGGAGGGGAGGTCTGGCTAGTGGTTGATCAGGCTTAAGAATTTGGGTTGAGCGCTATTGGTTCTACCACTGCATTTCTCTATGGCCAGTCAGCTCACAGCGCACTGGCAAAGCCAGTGCCACACGAAGAATTCACTTTGATGGTCTATTCGCCGAGAATACTCTTCGCGATCCGGCGGAGGGCTTCTGACTCGATCTGACGAACTCGTTCGCGGGTGAGGCCAAGGGCTTCGCCGATCTCTTTCAGCGTGCGAGGTTCGGCATCATCCAGACCAAAGCGCATCCGCAGGATGGTCGATTCTCGCGGATCCATCGTATCGAGCATGCGATACACATGCTTCAGGTTATCGGTATCGATGAGCTCGTCATCGGGAGCCTTCGTGCGGGCATCGGCGACCATATCGCTCATGGTCCAACTGCCATCATCTTCATCGGTCTGCGGGGTCGAGTTGTAAAGCTCGATTGCCTTATTGACGATCCCCAGCTTCTTCTTGGGGAGGCCGAGCTCTTTCGCTACTTCTTCTTGTGTTGGAGCACGCCCCAGTGCGTCATCGAGTTGAGAGGTGGCGCGACGCCATTTCGAGAGAAGCTCGACCATATATGCGGGGATACGGATCGTTTTGCCCGAGTTGATAAGCGCCCGCTTGATCGACTGTTTAATCCAGTAGCTGGCGTAGGTACTGAAGCGGGTATCCATGTCTGGGTCGAAGCCTTCGACGGCTCGGAGCAACCCGAGGTTCCCCTCTTCAATCAGGTCCTGCAGCGGAAGCCCTTTATTGGTATAGGCCCGGGCAATGTTGACCACCAGTCGCAAGTTGGCGCGGACCATTCGGTCGCGAGCGCCAGTATCGCCAGCAGAGATGCGTCGAGACAGGTCCTTCTCTTCATCAGCGGTCAGAAGAGCGGTCTCGTTGATTTCACGCAGGTACGTTTCGAGTGGCGACTGCGATGTGGCGGTGGCAGTCGTTTCCAGACGGCTTCGCGTAGGCTTAGACATTTGAGATGCTGCCAATTCTGTTGGTCAGGGGGCGAGACGAAAAGAGGCCCAAAGCCACTTTTGGATTCGCTGAACAGGTTTTTGCGGGGAATCGAGTTTCCCTATTCGCCTGCAAGATGTCGTAAGCAGCTCTTCTGCTCACCCGCAACTGGTCCCCGAACCACCCTGACCGGCCAGTTGCACAAGCGTTCTTGCAAGTCTCCCGCATGTCATCCCAGCGGATGGGGTGACACTCTACGAATGGTTATCGGTCGATTTGGGCTGATGGCCTTACGGCTTCACGGCAAAAACGGCCGGTTTTGGATAGCCCCTGACCAATTGCCCGCCCGTAACAAAGACAACGAGTAGCCGGTCGTGGGTTGCAGGAAGTTTCTGTTTTTTGCCAGTGCGAACTTGACGAACGAGAAACATTGTTCCGCCAATGGGGGGATAGCTGGTTTCAACGTTATGCAAAGACATCTGGAGAAGGAGTTTAACGATTGCAGGGGTAATGACAGCGACGAGACCGAGAGGAGTGGGAACGGCAAGAACCCTCAATTTCAACTGGTTGCATCATGGTCGAGGGAGAAGTGTGATTGGATTGTGCAGTCGACACGGAGATTGGCATGCAGCAGTGCGCAATAAAAAAGCCCGATTGAGCAGCGGTCAGGCTGATCAATCGGGCTGTTAATGCTTAACGCGAGGACCAGACTGGCCCGAACCCTCGCACACTAAGGAACTTACTCGGCAGCTGCAGGAGCAGGTGCTTCTTCGCCACCCATGCTGAAGAGTGGGCCGGAAGCTCCGGTTCCACCCTTGAGTTCGCCGCGTGGCTTTGGTGCGGGAGCGGCTGCTGGTTCTTTGTTTTCCCCAGCCTGGGCGACGATCTCGCTGCTGCTCTTGCGGCTGAGGCCGATCTTACGATCGACAGGATCAATCCGCAGAATGCGAACTTCGAGTTCTTGACCCACCTTCACAAACGTTTCCGGGTTTTCAACCTTCTGTTCGGCCAGTTCGGAAACATGCAGGAGGCCTTCGAGCTCGTTTTCGAGTTCAACGAAAACGCCGAAGTTGGTGATTTTGGTGACCTTGCCGATCACTGTTTCACCTGGCTGGTACTTCGACATGATGTGGCTTTCCCATGGATCCTCAGCCAGTTGCTTGAGTCCCAGGGCGATTCGCTTACGTTCTTCATCAACCGAAATGACCTGACAGCGGAGGCGGTCCCCCTTCTTCAGCATTTCGTTGGCGTGCGAAATCTTGCGAGTCCACGACATATCGCTGACGTGCAACAGGCCATCGACCCCTTCTTCCAACTCAATGAAGGCCCCGTAGTTGGTGAGGTTGCGGACCGTTCCGTCGACAATGGTGCCAGGTGGGTACTTCGAAGCGACTGCGTCCCACGGATTGGGCTGAGCCTGCTTCATCCCCAAGGAGATTTCCTGCTTGTCCTTGTTGATGCCCAATACGACCACATCGACCTGATCCCCAGGGTTGACCAATTCGGTGGGGTGATTGACGCGCTTGGTCCAGGACATTTCGCTGATGTGGACGAGACCTTCGATCCCGTCTTCCAGCTTCACGAATGCGCCATAAGACATAACGTTGACCACTTCCCCCTTGGCCTTGGTGCCAACAGGGTACTTGCCATCGACGTTGTCCCAAGGGCTCTTTTCTTTTTGCTTGAGGCCCAGGGCAATCTTTTCGCGGTCGCGATCAACGTGAAGGACTTTGACCTCCAGTTCGTCATCAATCTTGACCATTTCAGTCGGGTGATTGATGCGGCCCCAGCTCATGTCTGTGATGTGCAACAGGCCATCGATGCCGCCAAGGTCGACGAACGCACCGAAGTCGGCGATGTTCTTGACGACACCCTTGCGGATTTCACCTTCGATGATCTGATCGAGGAGTTCGCGCTTCATGGTTTCGCGCTGCACTTCAATTAAGCGGCGGCGAGAAACAACGATGTTGCGGCGTGCTTCATCGATCTTGAGGATCATGCACTCAATGGGCTTATTGATGTATTCAGAGATATCGGGTGGACGGCGGATATCGACCTGGCTGGCAGGGAGGAAGACGTTGACGCCAATATTAACAAGCAACCCACCCTTGATCTTGCGAACAACCGTCCCTGCAATGACGTCACCCTCTTTGTGGGTGCTGATAATCTTTTCCCACTCGCGAATGCGGTCGGCTTTGCGCTTCGAGAGCAGAATCAGGCCGAACTCGTCTTCGATTTCTTCGAGGAGAACGGCGACCTTTTGGCCGGGGACTGGGGCTTCGTCGGTGTCGGACCACTCATCAAGTGGGACGATCCCTTCGCTCTTGTAACCAATGTCGATGAGGACTTCTTCCCCTTCGACGCGAATCACGGTGCCGTCGACGATCGCGTTAACGTCGTAGGTGGCCCCTTCGTTGTAGATGCGATCGAGGCTGTCTTCTTCCAGGCTCTCATCTTCATCAAGAGCACTGGCAAAGGCCGATTCAAGTTCTTCGTCGGTGATAACAAATTCGCGAAAGAGATGACGATCAACCATGGGGGTGAGGGATCCTGAGCGATAAGCCAAGCACCTTCCGACATCCGCAGGGTGATGGGCCAATGGTTGGCGCCATAATCGACTGGGGCGGTCAGGACTGGGCTTATGTTGACAACCTCCCACAGAGAGCGGGGCTGTCATGCCGTGGGTTAGGGGACAAGCAAGAAGCTGTTGCTGCAACACTGCTGGCAATCGGCCAACTTCTTTGGAACGCTATATAGTATCGGCTACTTGCGAAAACGCCTAGTGTTCGAAAACGGCAAAAACGTCAAAGGCCCTTCGGTAAGGAAGGACGGGAAAGCTGGTTGGCGAGGGTGGTCGGCTGACGCGGCTTCAATCGAGCCGAATTGGTCGCTCTTGCAGTGAATGTGTTTTGTAAAGTGTTACCGAGTAGAGACTAACATCGCGTCAATGTGCTGGGTTTCTATTACAGGTCAGGAAAGAGAGTTGGCTGGAGAGAAATTGGTTTCAGGCACTCGGGACCGTCGTTGCGAACATTGCTGACGAGCGAACTAACGGGAGTTTTATCGAGATCGGGGTCGTTTTCGGGAGAAATAAAACGATCCAAGTCTCTGTGGGATAACTGGTTATGTCTCAGCCAGTCAAGCCAAGTGGCAGGGGCCAGGCAAACTGGCATCCGGTCATGAATGGCTGACATCCAGGGGTTGGCTGGTTTTGTCAGAATGCTCACCGTTTCGAGCAGGGTGCCGCCGGGGTCGGTCCAAATCTCGTAGATTCCGGCGAAAACAAGGGGCTGATGAACGGCTGAGAAGATATGCCATGGCTGTTTTTGCCGCTGGCCGACCGGTTGCCATTCGTAGAACCCTGAGGCGGGGACGAGGCAGCGGCGGCTGGCGATGGCCTCGCGGAACGCTGGTTTTTCGAGAACGGTCTCGGAACGGGCGTTGATCATGGCAGCGGCGTTGGTATCCGACTTGGCCCAACGGGGGACCAATCCCCACCGCCGAAATTGAGCAGATCGATGGCCATCGGCGTTAGCAGTCACCGTGACGATTTGCTGCAACGGACCAATGTTGAACCGCGGGGTGAGTTCCAGCGGAGCCAGCAAATCAAGGACTTGCTGAAGTTCGCCAGAAGTCATCCTGAGGTTAATGCGGCCGCACATGACAAGCGTTGACCTGTTGGGACGAGATACCAATTGGTGCTGATAGGAGATGATACCACAGTTGATCCGAAAGCTGGTTCGGGTAAAAGGTCTAAGTCCAGGTACCTATCCGAAAACTCGGATGGTTTTGCATCACATCGACGCAATAGTTTTTTGGGGTAGATGCTTTATGGCGAAGATCCCTCGCTGACGCTTCGGGTTACAGCTCGTTGAGAGGCTCAATGCACGGGTGCAAGTGCTAGCGGCCCGCTCGTACAAGGAATCGATTTTCGCACTTATCGCTCGGTAGCCCGAAGCGTGAGCGAGGGGCATGGTTCAATTGGAGACCTTAGACACGCAACAGAGTGGACTGACCGGCCGAATAAAGACACTTGGTTAGTAAGGTTGGCCACGTTTCTTTGAACTGTTCTCAGAACCCTGTAATGTCTGCTCGGAAACCATTGATTGAATGCACGATAGCGCCGCGCCGGAGGGTTCCTGGATAGACGCTGAGTAGCAGAAATGGGCCCGACCATTCGCACGACTGGCGCGCCTGGGAATTTCAAACGTTGTTCTGTGACTACCGGTGCGTCATTTTCGGGGGTGGGGGCATCCGGATGGGTTACCACTATGGTAAGCTCGACGAGTCGGCCAATCCCTTTCTTCCTGTGATCGAATTCTTCAGTGATCGAAGACTCCCGCATGTCGGTTCATTCGTCCCCAATGCCACAGGCCAGCCGATTCGGGCTTTGGCTGATCGCTGTCGCAACCCTCGTGCAAGCTGTGGCGGTCTTGCAGGCACCACCCTTGATGAGTGCCAATGATCGCTCGCGGTGGTGCGCGGTCTGGTCGCTGGCTGAACGTGGGACGTTTCAGATTGATGAAATTCGGCAAGTGCCCGGCTGGGACACGATCGACCTGCTGATGGTTGATGGTCACTACTACAGCACGAAGCCGCCATTATTGGCGGTGTTGACGGCTGGTCTTTACCTGCCACTGAAGTGGATGACCGGCTGGACGTTACTTGATGAGACTCAGCTAGTCAGCGGAGTGCTGCTGATCGTTATCAACGTGCTGCCGTGGATGATTTCGGTTGTGGTGCTCGATCGAACGCTGCGGCGATTGCGGCTGGGACTGTTCGCACGAATTGCCACGATGACGGCGGCCACGTTCGGGACGTTGCTGCTGCCGTTTCTGGCAACGCTCAACAATCATACGCCCGCAGCTGCAGCAGTGACGATGACTGCCTACTTTGCGACGCGACTATTGACCTCGAAGACCGCCCTGCATGCCTCAGCTATGCTCGCTGGTTTGTTTGCCGGGCTGGCGGTGGGGTTCGAGCTGCCAGCCCTGGCGATCATGCTGCCCGTGTTTCTCGCGGGGTGGCAGGTTTCGCGAAAGCATGCAGTGTTGGTCATGGTAGGCTTTTCGTTGGTCATGGCTGGCCTCGTCGGTTTGAACATCGTGGCAACTGGCGAGCTGACCCCGGCCTATGCAAAGTACGGAACCGAAGCGTATCGATTCACCATCGATGGAGTTCCCAGTTACTGGCTGAATCCTCAGGGGATTGATCGAAACCTTGATAGCCCGCCAGCCTACATCTTCCATTGCCTAGTCGGGCACCATGGTTGGTTTTCGTTGACCCCGATGTGGCTGCTGCCGCTGGTCTTGCTGGGAAGTACTTTACGTCGATTTTCGAACCCCGCGATGCCGCTCGTTCAGCGGTATTGGGTATGGACCACGTTTGGGCTGACGCTGTTGGTGATGGCGTTCTATTGGACTCGCACCGAAAACTATAACTATGGCGGCGTATCGTGTGCGCTACGGTGGGCGTTGTGGCTGACTCCGCTGTGGCTGGTTGCGCTCGCGATTGCGGCAGAACAATTGCGAACAAGACGCAGAGGTAAGTTACTGACAACCAGTTTAATAGCTGTGTCGATTGTGGCAGCGCAGTGGCCGGGGCATTTGCCGTGGCGTCATCCCTGGCTGTTTCAGCGACTGGAAGCAGCAGGCTGGATCGACTATCGCGATCGGCCTGTTCCGTTTGAGCGACCACTGGCCACGTGGATTAAGGAGTTTCCGACAATCCCCGGAACGTGGGCCAGTTGGGAAGTTCAAAATGCAGATGGCGTGCGGCAGGTGAGGCTTTCAATAGAGAAGCCGCAAGTTCTGGAAGGCCGCACAGTGCATGGGCTAACGATTGCGTCGACAGGCCTCAATGGTCCCGCAACCCGCACCATCTGGCTCGATCTATCGGTCGCTGCAGCGGGATCGCCTCCAGGTCAGTTTGTGTTGTGGGCCGAAGAGACCTCGATGGCTGTAAAGCTTGACGATCTGGCCTTCTTGAGAAGCATCCCGCTAGCCAAGAACTTTAATCCCGGATTTGTGCGATACCTGAAGACCAGTTTGCGGCCTGAAGCATTTGCCTGTCAGCGAGCAGCAGTGGAAGTGGTCGTCGATTCGTCGGTTGCCAAAGAAGCGTTACCAACGGCCGTTCGCGGCCGATATCGCAGCGACTTATGGCTATCCCCCGAGGTTCCGTTTGGGACGCTTCAAATGGAGCGAACCGTGTCGAACGAAGATGGAGAGGTTGTGGGTAAAGAACGTTGGAGAATGAAAGAGTATGGGTTGGGGGATGGGGAATGAGTGATGATAGATATAGAGTATTGATGAATGATTATTGATGACGAGTGGGGGTGGCGAAGGGGTTTGCAATGTGGGGCTGCTGTGTCGACAGCGAACGCATGAGTTCGTGAAGAGGTTCGCCAGTGAAGCGTCTCACGCAGATGAGACCTTGTCGTTGTGTGCCAAAGGCTTCGCCAATGTCTTGATCGATGTGTGCCACTGGCTTCGCCAGTGTCTTGATTTGGCAGGATGCATCCGACTCGCACAGCCATCCGCACACGTCATTCTCTGTAAGTCAGCATCCCTCATTCGCAAGACACGACACGAGTCGGAACAATCATCAGCATGTGGTCCAACTGCGCCGCCCCGGTAGGCTGCTTCACAGCCGTCCGGGGCCACCCGCCCACAACTTCCTAACTCTTCCCCCCTATAATCCCCGACTCTCACCCCCCCAAACCCTTCTGATTCCTTCTGAACTGTTCTTCCATTTTTCACACTTCAGAAGCCCTTTAGCCTCGCTTTCAGAAATGTCAGAAGCTTACTCTATTGATAATCCGTTCATTAACCAGACCTCCTGGACCCGTTTGGTCCAGCCCCAGTTGATCCCTTTTGTTAATGCTAGAGCTATCACCGATGCTTCATCGCACTACCGCAATCAATCGCTCTACCCCAACCCGCCCATCGGTCCTCGCCCGGCTGGCGGCTGTGGCCAATCAGCTCGTCACCCCGGTTTGGGGCCGCTCGCTTACCAATGCCCTGCGACCCTCGCGCCGCGCCCACCGGGCCGCCCATCACTCCACCATCGCGGCCCTCTATTCGTCACTCGAAACCAGGGTCATGCTCTCCAGCACCCCCGTGCAGGTCAGCGACATCAACACCAGTCCGACGGAGAATACGCCCCTCGTGCAGTCGGGCAATTTCCTGTACTACGTCAGTCGTCCCGCCGACACGGGTCAGGAACTTTGGGCATTCGACCTCAACACGTCGGTTTCGTTCCTTGTCAAAAACATCGGGCCTGGCAGTCTCGATTCGAATCCCGGCAACCTGACCGATGTAGACGGTACGCTTTTCTTTACGGCCAATGACGGCGTCGTCGGCAACGAACTGTGGAAGACCGACGGAACAGCCGCCGGTACCATCCGCGTGACCGACATCAATCCAGTCCAAGACAGTTCCAATCCCGCCAATCTGACCGACGTGAACGGCACCCTTTATTTCACCGCGGGTGATCAAGCAACGGGGAACGAACTTTGGAAGGTCGGTGCCACAGGCCTTCCCGAACTCGTGGCCGACATCGATCCCGGCCCCTTCGATTCCAATCCTTCGAATCTGACGAACGTGAATGGCACGCTCTATTTCACGGCCGATGACAGCATTTTCGGCAGGCTACTTTGGAAGATCGACAGCGCAGGGAATGCCGTTATAGTCGCCGGTTCCCCTCCGAATCCCAGCTACCTGACCAATGTGAACGGTACCCTCTATTACAGTGCTGGAGTTTATGAGCTGTGGAAGTTCGACGGCACAGGGAATGCCGTAATCGTTAACGGGTTGTTTAGCTCTCGACCTGGTAACCTGACGAACGTGAACGGCACACTCTACTTCGCAGTCGATGACGGCACCGGCGGTGGCAATGAGCTATGGACATCCGATGGCAACCCCGGCGGAACCCGGCTGGTGAAGGATATCAATGTCGGAGAGTTTGCTAGTTCGAACCCCGCCAATCTGACCAACGTGAACGGCACACTCTATTTCACGGCCGATGACGGCACCAACGGCCGCCAGCTTTGGAAATCCGACGGCACAGAGCTTGGAACCGTGCGCGCGACCATTAACAACTTGGGCTCTATTGCGAACCTGACCGACTTCGGCGGCACGCTTGTCTTCACCGCCGTTGATAGCTTCGGCACCAATGGCGTGGAGCTCTGGACAATCAACAACGCGGACACTGCCGTACGCATTAAAGATATCAATGCCGGCTCAGCCAGTTCGAACCCTGCCAGCCTGATCAACGTGATCAACGTGAACAACCCCGGGCTCTACTTCACCGCCTACGACGGTAGCGGCACACTCAAGATCTGGAGATCGGATGGAACCGAACCCGGAACGGTACCGCTCGCCAATGTGTTCACCGGCAGTAACTCATCGTCTCCTGCTGGCGCAGTCAACGTGAACGGCACGCTCTATTTCGCAGCCGATGACGGCGTCAGCGGCAACGAGCTGTGGAAGTCCGACGGCACAGCCGCTGGAACCGTTCGCGTAGCCGATATCGATCCCGGCAGCGACAGTTCAGATCCGCGGAACCTGACGAACTTGAACGGTACGCTCTATTTCACGGCTTTTACCAACAGCACCGGCCAACGGCTATGGAGAATCGACGGCACAGGCACTCCGGTCATCGTGTCCAGCGAGATCACCGATATCGAGAACCTGACCGACGTGAACGGCACACTCTATTTCTCGGCCTCGGACGATTTTGCCTCGGGAACCGGCAATGAGCTTTGGAAAATCGACAACGCAGGCACCGCCGTCCTCGTTAAAAACATCGATTCCACCTCCGGTGATTCGAATCCCGGCAATCTGACCAACGTGAACGGCACCCTCTATTTCACGGCCGATGACGGCATCAATGGTCGCGAGCTGTGGAAGTCCGACGGCACCGCAGCCGGAACGGTCCTCGTCTCCGATATTCTTTCTGGCAGCGGCGGTTCGGATCCCGAAGATCTGACCGACGTGAACGGCACGCTCTTTTTCACGGCTCTTGACAGCATCAATGGTCGCGAACTGTGGCGGACTGACGGCGGTCCGGCCGGAGTTACCATC
>JAIXVG010000317.1 GCA_027483145.1 Planctomyces sp. | reverse complement strand
GGGAAAGCCACCGACGCTTCGTCGTGCTCGGGATTGCGTTTGAGTACCTCACGAAACTTGTGGAGGGCTGGTTCGAATTGACCATCCTCGACGAGGGCCGTTCCCGAGAGCATCAGAACCCAGACGTTGTCGGGGTGCTTCGCGTGAAGCAATTCGAGTGCGCTGATCGCCGGGCGGAGTTGATCGTCTTCGATCAGACGCTCGATTCGTTCCATTTCTTCGATAATTTTCGAACAACAGAACTTAAGCTTTTTACCGCTGCCGCATGGGCAAACTTGATAGACATCAACGGCCATCGGATGCGAATTCCTTGTGGTTTACGACTGCTCGCAGCGACGCCAGGCGTCAGGCGCAATTGATGCGACGAGGACCGGGGCGCTGCAGAAATGCGATTGGATTGGAAATGCAGCAGTCCGGTTTTGTGCTGAAGGATGCGTCATATTCGACCTGCGTCACACGAAAGCTGGTTCAACTGCAATGAATTTATGAAAACTAGTTGATTCCAATTTGGAGGTGTCACGTCAGCAAACGTGACAAGTCCAAGTAGGAAATTGGTCAACAAATCCGAGAATCGGGGCTGTGGTATCGATGGAGCATCCAGTTCAAGTTTAGGCTTGAGCCGGACTCGCTGAATTCACTGTCCATCCCCGAACAGGGGCAAAATTCGTATCCGGGATGCTATCACAGGCGGCTTAAATTGCCCAGTCGCGTCCCCAGACAGAGGGGCTCTGCGCGATGCACCCCAGCGGGCAGGGTTCGCCGAAGCATCGGGCGGCAGTTTTCGCCGAAAAGGCCAAAAACGGAAGCAGGCCTGGCAAACCCGCGTTGACTGATTTGGCAGTTTTCCGCTATTTCGCCACCTGTTCGCTCTCCTGTCCCGACTTTATTGCAGTTTTCCAGCTGTTCCGAGCAGCCGGTTCGTCCATTTGTCTGGATGAACGGCGGCATTGGTTTAGACGCTGCAGGTCTTGTTTCAGGCAGAGTAAACGTCGGTCCAACTTAATGCCCTGGCTGGGTTGCTCGAGTTGGACCTTCCGAGAGAAATAGAAAAAATCTCGTTGGTCTCCAACCGGGGAGGCGGACGCCAATTCTGATGTCCTTATGCATGGCATATAGGCCGCAGGAAGTTTGGAATCCACCGAACCATGAACGGCCAACGGCTGTTGGCTTCTTGTTGAAGCATGCAGCGTTGGGCGTACACCTGGCCAACTTTGACTTGGCGATCGATTCAAAATTGATCGCTGATGAATGTGGCCATCCGGCAGTTTTACATGCTGCCAGCGTGTTTCAGGATGATATGGGTTACGTGGTCCGCAGGTCGGATTCCAAGCTATTAGGAGATAGGAAGTCATGAAGGGATTGAGCTTTCTGAAGGGGGTCGCCGTGACCCTGGCCACCATCGGCACCACCATGCCACAGGTTCAAGTCTTTGCTGCTGCTCCAGCCGCTCAGGCTGCACCTGCCATCAGTGACGTCGCCTTGACCAGCGGCGGGACATTGGCAGGCCGAGTGGTTGACGCCCAGGGCGTTGCCATCGACGGGGCTGAAGTAGTTCTGGTTCAGGGCAAAAACGAAGTGGCCCGCGTCCTGAGCAACAAGGATGGCCAGTTTGTCGCAACCGGTCTCAAGGGTGGTGTCTATCAGATCACCGCTGGCCAGACTGAAGGAGTTTATCGCCTGTGGAGCGAACGAACCGCTCCTCCAGCAGCTCGGGATCAGGTTCTGATCGTCGCTGGCGAAAACGCTGTGCGTGCCCAGTTTGGTGCTGTTGACCCAACCCTGCTACTCCTTACAGGTGGTGTGATCGCTGCTGCGGTGCTGGGGGGGATCTCGGTAAGCCAGAACAACGACATCAAGGACGAACTGAAGCGCGTTCCCAAGTCGAATTAAATGTCGCAGTCGCGGGCCGATTAAGTCGGCCTGAAGGCATAACGTCAAAAACAAAAAACAGACAGGAGAGCAATTGCTCCCCTTGTCTGTTTTTTTGTCTTGATACTTGCGAGATTTGAGCGAGCTGCTTGATCTCGTCAGTACTGCAAGAGTCTGAAATGGCGTCAACATGGAGCAGCGACTTCGTCTCGTCTACGCCACCACCTGCCACCTCGCCGAGGACTATCTACCGAACTTGATTTTGCGAATCCGGCGGCGCTTAATCTTCTGGCGACGATCTCGTTTCTGCTTGGTGGTCAATTTTGCGGTCATCGGTCGATTCCTGAACACTGAACTTGGAAGTTGAATTACTATCGGTTTATCAGTAACCAGCACCTTCAAGATAGAAGTTGCCAATTGAAATTTTTTCGCTCAACTGGCGGTTTTGGAAGAAGCGAGAACCTCTGGATTTCCAGATTTCTGCTTTGCTCGCCAATTCTTACCGAGCCTGAACCGGCTATAGCTCCAGCAGCTCGTTCCTTACGAACTCATAAGTCCAGAGTTCGCTTTCTTGGGGTTATAGCTTCTCTGGCCGGTCCAAGGAAGTGTTCAGTTGCCCCTTCCCTCTCGAAACCTATACTGAGGAAGCGTCAACTCCTGAACAAATATCGATCAATCTGATCGATCAAAACCTCCAAACCGGACCAAACCGCCCACCATGCCGAAGTCCGAGATCGTGATTAAGGGTGCTCGCGAGCACAATCTTCAAAGCGTCAATCTGACTATCCCCAAAAATCAACTGGTTGTCATGACCGGGGTCAGTGGGTCGGGCAAAAGCAGTCTGGCATTCGACACTCTCTACGCCGAAGGACAGCGGCGTTATGTCGAGTCGCTGTCGTCGTACGCCCGGCAGTTTCTGGGACAGATGCCCAAGCCCGAAGTCGACTTTATTTCAGGGCTGGCCCCCTCCATTTCAATTCAGCAGAAGACCAGCGGCCGAAACCCGCGGAGTACCGTCGGCACCATCACAGAGATTTATGACTACCTGCGAGTTTTGTACGCCCGGGCATCGACCCCCAGTTGCCATCAGTGCGGACGCCCAATCTCTGCCCAAACTCGCGATCAAATTGTTGATGTGGTCGCAGCCCTGCCCGAAGGAACCCGCTATCAGGTTCTAGCCCCACTCGTACAGCGGCAAAAAGGGGAGTTTCGAGACCTGTTTGCAGACCTGCTGAAGCAAGGGTTCCTGCGAGCACGGGTTGATGGCAAAACCGTCGGTCTGTCGGACGACCTGAAGCTCGACCGGCAGATGAAGCACACCATCGACGTGGTGATCGACCGGCTTGTCGCGGGACCTGCGGTTCGGTCGCGCTTAAGCGAAGCGGTCGATCTGGCTTTGAACTTGGCTGGGGGGAAGCTGATTGTCTCCCCGGAGACAGCCGGGTTGCCCCCCGTTCCCGTGGAGGGGATGGAAGAGACGGATATGCCAGTCGGCTCAGGCGATCGGCTGTTTAGCTGCGACTATGCCTGTGTTCCCTGCGGATTAAGTTACGAACCTCCCACGCCTCAATTGTTTAGCTTTAACAGTCCCTTGGGAATGTGCATTGAGTGCAACGGCCTGGGGATGCGTCACGACTTCCCGGTCGAACAACTGATCCCCGATTCGTCGTTATCACTGGCGAAGGGAGCGCTAGTTCTGCTAGGGAAGATTTCGAAACTGGGGCGTTGGCGGCGCCACTTGTTTGATGGGGCTGCCCGAGCAATCGAAAAACAGTTCGAGCTGAAAGAGGGGGCATTCCAAAAAACCAAGTGGAACGAACTACCAGCAGAGGTGCAACAGGCATTTCTGTATGGCTTAGGTGATAAACTCGTCACTTACACGTTCAAGCATTCGGGCGGAGTCTGGAAGCATGGGGCTAAGTTTCCTGGATTCATCGCCGAGCTACTGGATGAGTATCGGAAGTCAAAGAATCCGATGCGCCGCAAGCAACTCGAAAAGTATATGCAATTTGTCCATTGCAGTTCTTGCGACGGCAAGCGACTCAACTCGCAGGCCAATAGTTATCGGCTAACAACGAAAAGCCCGGCATTTCTTGAACGGGTTAAGGCTGGCGAGATCAAGCTGGCTGCAGGAAAAGGAAACAAGCGTCCGGCAAACGGAGCAGCCCTGTCGCTGGCAGAGGTTTGTTCGCTAAGCACCCAGGCAGCAGCCGAGTTCTTTGAAGACCTCGAACTATCCCCTACGCGGGCCCTTATCGCAGAAGAAGTCTTGAAGGAAGTTCGGGGACGCTTAGGCTTTTTGCTTCGGTGCGGACTGGGCTACTTAACGCTCGATCGGACAGCCCCAACACTGTCTGGTGGAGAGTCGCAGCGCATTCGGCTGGCGGGCCAAATCGGCTGTGGACTGGTCGGTGTGGTCTACATTTTGGACGAACCAAGTATCGGGCTGCATCCGCGCGACAACCAAATGCTACTGGGAAGCCTGCAAGACCTGCGCGATCAGGGCAACACGGTCATTGTGGTCGAGCATGATGAAGACACGATGCGCGCAGCCGACCATATCGTTGACTTCGGCCCGGGCCCCGGGGTGCGTGGAGGTCGGGTTGTGGCTCAAGGGGTGTTTCAGGATGTCTTGAATAGCGAGGCCAGCCTGACAGGTGACTACCTCTCGGGGCGAAAAACCATTCCCGTTCCAACGGTTCGCCGCCCTGGCAATGGCCTAACGCTGGTTGTTAAAGGGGCCACCCATCACAACCTGAAAAACGTGACGGCTACGTTCCCACTGGGAAAGTTGATTGTCATTACGGGCGTTTCCGGTTCGGGAAAAAGCTCGCTGATTAATGACATCTTGTGGCCAGCCCTGAACGTAGCGCTCAATAAGGGAGAAGGGACGCCCGGTGCCCATACGGCTCTCACCGGCATCGAGCATCTCGATAAAGCGATCGATATCGATCAATCCCCGATTGGCCGTACACCCCGCTCGAACCCCGCGACATACGTCAAACTGTTCGACCTCATTCGCGACTTGTACACGCAACTTCCCGAGTCAAAACTGCGCGGGTTCAAGCCAGGCCGCTTCAGCTTTAATGTGCCGGGTGGTCGCTGCGAAGCATGCGAAGGCCACGGAGCGAACAAGTTGGAAATGGACTTTCTGGCCGATATCTGGGTGAACTGCCCGGTCTGTCAGGGCAAGCGATTCAACAAAGAGACGCTGGAGATTCGGTTCAAAGGAAAGAATATCGCTGAAGTTCTCGATATGGATGTGCAGCAGGCCCTGATCCACTTCGAGAACTTCCCCAAGATCAAGCAAGTGCTGCAAACGCTGCACGATGTTGGGCTCGACTACATCAAGCTCGGGCAGGCGTCACCAACACTCTCGGGGGGTGAAGCCCAGCGAGTGAAGCTGGCCAAAGAGCTTTCAAAACGTTCGACCGGGAAGACGGTTTACATTCTTGATGAGCCAACGACCGGCCTGCATTTTGTTGATGTGGCCCATTTACTCGCGGTGCTGCAAAGCTTTGTTGACGCGGGTAACACGGTGATAGTGGTCGAGCATAACCTCGATGTGATCAAAGCAGCTGACTGGCTGATCGACCTGGGTCCCGAAGGGGGTGCAGGGGGTGGCCAGATTATTGGAGCTGGCACGCCGGAAGATCTAGCGACCAATCCCTTGTCGTACACAGGCTTGGCCTTGGTACCTTACTTTGCCTCGCAGATACAACCAACAACAACTAAATCAACCAAAAAGACGGGGCGCAAAGGGGCAGCGGTGAAAGCTGTCGCGTCGTCTGCCCGACGCTTACCTGCACCAGCAGACGATAGCCCAGCAAGCTCTGCAGCCAGTAAACTGGCACTGGCCCCGCAGTGGCAAGTCGGACGACGATTGAGCCAGGGGGTGGCCGATAACACGAAGATCGTCATTCGCGGTGCCGCCCAGCACAATCTGCAGAAGATCGATGTCGACATCCCGCGCGATCAAATCACGGTCTTCTGCGGTCCCAGCGGCTCGGGCAAAACTTCGCTGGCGATGGATACCCTGTATGCAGAAGGGCAACGTCGCTATGTCGAATCGCTGTCGTCTTACGCTCGGCAGTTTTTGGGACAGATGCCCAAACCCAAAGTCGAGCATATCCACGGCCTGCAACCTTCCATCGCCATCGAGCAAAAAACGGTCGGCCACACCCCGCGCAGTACCGTGGGAACAGTCACCGAAATTTATGACTATCTGCGCATTCTGTTCGCCCGGTTAGGCGTCCAGCACTGCCCCGATTGTCACATCCCTGTCGAATCGCAGACGGTTGACGACGTGATCGATGTGCTGATGGGTCACGAATCAGGAACGCGGCTGCTGATCTTGGCCCCTCAAGAAGTCACTGTCGGCCAGCAGTACGAAAAGCTGTGGGAACGGCTGAAAGAACAGGGCTTCAGGCGCGTGCGAATTGACGGAACGACTTACAAACTGGAAGAAGTCCCCGAGATCGACAGGCGGCGTAAGCACGCGGTTGAAATTGTGCTCGACCGTATCACTATTCAAAGCGAAATTCGGTCACGACTAGCCGAGTCAATCGAAGGGGCATTCGATCTCGGGAAAGGAGTAGTTCGCGTTGCAGTCGTCGATGATGACCGCCCCGAAACGTCGTGGAAAACCAAGCCCTTTAGTTTGTTCCGCGCATGTCAAAAGTGTGACCGCTCGTTCGAAGAGCTCGTTCCGCATAACTTCTCATTCAATAGCCCGCTTGGCTGGTGTGAAGCTTGCGAAGGGTTGGGGACATCGCAAGGGACTAACGTCGCTGCCCTATTGGGTGACCAGTCTCGAACCCTGTTGGAAGGAGCAGTCACAGCCTGGCCTAACCCGGCCACATCGGGACTGTTTAAGCAGATGCTGCTCGCGTGGGGAAAGTCGGTGGGCGTGCGGCTGGATGTTCCCTACTCGCAACTCGATCCGCAAGAACAGCGGGCAGTCTTGTATGGCCAGGATGAAGACGAGGGGGACCTCGTTGCCGTCCATGCCGATGTTGCAAGCACAGCGTCAGGCAAGAAGGCGAAACCAACCACTCAGCAACCCTTGTTTGGGTTTCGCTACAAAGGGTTGTTTCCCGCGATGGAAGAGGCCTCGCGCGTCTCATTTGCTTATCGCCAAGTTTTCGCCGACATGATTGGCGAAGTTCCATGTGCGGAATGTGGCGGCAGTCGCGTACGTCTGGATGCCGCAGCAGTCCGTCTGGGTGGCAAGTCGATCAAACAGTTATGCGACCTCCCCCTGGCCGCTGCCCTGCAGTTTCTGCGTGACCTCCAGCTCACTCCTCCGCAACAGCGGATCGCCGGAGAGCTGTTGACCGAAGCAACATCTCGTCTTGCCTTTCTTGTCGATGTAGGGCTGCACTATCTAACGCTCGCCCGCACGTTGCCCACCCTCTCAGGAGGAGAGTCACAGCGAATTCGATTGGCAGGCCAATTGGGCCGTGCACTAACGGGTGTGCTGTATGTTCTGGATGAACCAACAATCGGCCTCCATCCCAGCGATAACAGCCGATTGCTCTCGGCCTTAACTCGCCTGCGCGATCTGGGCAACACGGTAGTGATGGTCGAGCATGATCGCGAAGTGCTGGCTGCCGCTGATAACTTGTACGACTTTGGTCCTGGTGCAGGCCGCTTAGGTGGACGGGTAGTTGCATCAGGTTCACCCGATGCTGTTTCGAAGAACGATGCATCGCTGACTGGCAAGTATCTTTCCGACCGCGAGCAAATCCCCATCCCTTCGTCGCGGCGTGTTAGCAGTCTCAGTGAGCATGGGGGCAAGCTTCAAAGCGACCAACTTCCCGAAACACCGGGCGGTGGCTGGCTCGAACTAGTGGGTGCGCGGCAGAACAATCTTCGCAACGTTGATCTTCAGCTGCCCCTCGGAACACTCATCGCCATCACCGGTGTGAGTGGTTCCGGGAAAAGCTCCCTGATCGGCGATACCCTCGCAAAAGCCGTCGGTCGAGTCCTGCACCGCCATACCGATTTACCAGGGCCATACGAAAGCCTGAAGGGTTTGAATAAGCTCAACAAGCTAATCGTGGTCGATCAGCAACCGCTGGGGAATACCCCTTCTAGTAATCCTGCAACCTATACCGGCGTCTTTGAAGAAATCCGCGAGCTATTTGCAAACTTGCCCGATGCCAAAGTGCGCGGCTATCGCAGTTCACGCTTTAGCTTTAACCGAGCGGGTGGTCGCTGCGAAGCGTGCGAGGGGAATGGACAGAAGAAGATCGAAATGCACTTCCTTCCCGACGTCTGGGTCGAGTGCGAAGTCTGCAGCGGGCAGCGCTACAATCAAGAAACGCTCAACGTCAAGTTTCGCGGCAAGTCGATTGCCGATGTGCTGGCCATGCCGATTGGCGAAGCGCTAGAGCTATTCCAGAACCTTCCCAAAATTCGTGGGCCACTTGCTACTTTGGCTGCTATTGGTCTCGACTACTTAACCTTAGGGCAGTCTGCGCCTACGTTATCGGGGGGCGAAGCACAACGGGTGAAACTGGCAGCCGAGCTAGCCCGGCCGCAATCTGGCAAAACCCTGTACCTGCTGGATGAACCGACAACTGGCCTCCACTTCGACGATATTCGCAAGCTGCTCAAAATTCTCAACAGTCTTGTCGATGCGGGAAACACGGTCGTCGTCATCGAACACAATCTTGACGTAATTAAGACCTGTGATTGGGTCGTCGACATGGGCCCCCTGGCTGGTGCCGAAGGGGGCTTTATCGTCGCAGAAGGAACCCCCGAAGACCTGGTTTCTCGAGCAGCGCCTCAGCCAGCATCCACAAAGAAACCTGCTCGCAAAGGGGTAAAAACGGCTCCTGCCATGTCAGCCGGCAGCAGTCAGTCAGCGGTAAGCGGAAACGGGCCGCATCGCTCGCTCACAGCCGAGTGTTTGGTCCCTGTGTTCCAAAATGCTGTGCGGGCCGAGCGAGAATCGCTGAGTGCAAAAGAGCTACTGAAGAGAAAGTCGACCGACATCACTGTTCGAGAATTGGGTGAGTCGGTCAAGATGCCGTGGGAAGTGGACGGCCGCAAGTGGCATATTGAAACCCACATCGCAGCCAATGGTGCCCCGTGTCGCTGGGATCGAAACCTGCTGGGTTCGCTGGCTGACGCAATTGAATCCGATGGCCGCTACGCCGAGATCAACTGGTCTGGCCGAAGCGTGATCGAAGTGACAGGCC
Source organism: Planctomyces sp. (assembly GCA_027483145.1). Taxonomy (GTDB): domain Bacteria; phylum Planctomycetota; class Planctomycetia; order Planctomycetales; family Planctomycetaceae; genus JAIXVG01. The sequence goes on along the minus strand of JAIXVG010000317.1, from coordinate 5,726 downwards.
CCACAAAAGCGGCGGGCTGGTTCCTGCATGCGATGACCGGTGACGAATGGTTTCTCACACTTAAGTTTCGCGTGGCCAAAGGGACCTTTGAAGAAAGTTCACTCAAAGAAGGGCTCGACCTCATCGAAGTCAACGACCTGGAAGATATCCCGGTCTTTAACCGCGTTGCTCGGGTGCGCATCAAGGCCTTAACTGGTGGCCTGCAGGAAGTATCGGTCGTTTTGTACAAGCAAGAAGAGTTGGAGACCCCCGCATTCCAACAGTTCCTCAAGACAGCCCTTGATGCGTTTCCTTACATCTCTAGTCCTGGCGAATCGGGTTCGGCTGAGCCAAAGCTTGACCTCGAAGAACTGTCCCCTTGGAAGAAGCTGAAGAAGAAGTGGCATTTAATGAGGAAGGGATTCCTGCAAGGCCGAATTGAATGGGATGTCGCCGTCCTGGAAGAACTGGCGGTCTTGCTGGAAAAGCTGTTCGAAAAAGGCAAGATTGATTGGACGGCCAAGGTGTTGGTAAAGCTTTTTCGGGCTGGTGAGAAAACCGCATGTGGAACACTGGTCACCAAGCGGCCTGCCAGCCTCGACTTGGAACTGCTTGCCCCAACGGGCCGAATCACCCTGGGCAACATTCGCCAATTGGGTGCCGATCAAGCCATCGAAATTCGCTCTGCTAGCGAAGACATGGTTCGCATTGAGCTCAAGACGGTGAAGCACGTTAAAGACCCCGCCTTCATCAAGTTTCTCACCGCCTGGGTGAAGGGTTTAGGATAGTCGGTTATCCTGCCCATCGGGTGGCCCATGCAAAACCCAGCACATCTTTCCCGTCGCCAGTCCATCTTCTGAGCACCTGCAATGCCCGCAGCCTATCTTGTCGATGTTTTTTCGTTGATGTTTCAGGTCTTTCATGCCATCCCCCCCATGACGGGGCCAAGCGGGCAACCCACAAATGCCGTCTTTGGGTTCAGTCGGGACTTGCTTGGCTTAATCAAAGACCATCAGCCCGAATACCTCATCGCTGCGATGGACGTTAGTGGCCCGGCCGTCCGGGCTGAGTGGTATCCCGAATACAAAGCGAACCGCACTGAAATGCCAGCCGACCTGCAGCCCCAGGTCCCCATTCTGGCAGAGGTGCTCGATGCCTTTGGTTTACCCGTTGTTCGCTGTCCCGGCTGGGAAGCTGATGACATCATCGCCACGCTCACCACTCAACTGGTCGGTCGAGGAAGCGAAGTTCGAATTGTCACCACCGATAAAGATGCGCGGCAGCTTCTTTGCTCCCAGGTCAAGCTTCTCAACCTGCGCAAAAAGTTCTACCTGGATGAAGCGGCACTCGCAGCCGACTGGGGTATTCGGCCAGACCAGGTTATCGACTTTCAATCGCTGGTTGGCGATGCGGTCGACAACGTCCCCGGCGTGCCACTAATTGGCCCTAAAAAAGCAGCCCAGCTATTAAACGAGTTTGGAACTCTCGATGAAGTGCTCGCCAATGCCGACAAGGCCCCCGGAGCGAAACTCAAAGAGAACCTCAAGACATTCGCCGACCAGGCCCGCCTTAGCAAGCGGCTTGTCACCCTCTATCGAGACCTCCCCCTGGAAGTTGATTGGGACGCCTGGAAGGCCAAACGGCCGGATGTTCCTCGCTTACAAGAGTTGTTTCGGCAATTAGGCTTTCGGCGCCTGGTCGATGAGGTCCGCGTCCTGGGTCCCGCTGCTTCAGTCACTCGTCCGGCCGCCAGCCCCAAGAAGCTCGCAGCGCGCGGCCTCTTTGATGATGAGCCTGACGAAAGTCTTGTCAGCGATCAGCTACTCGCGCAGGCCGAGTTGGGGACAACTTCAACCAACATAACAGCAGAGTCCCCCGATAATCAGGGCCTGCCAGGGCCTCTCCCTGTTGGCACCCTGACCCGCATCGAACGGACGTGGAAAGTCATCGACACCCTTCCCGCGTTCGAAGAGTTCTGCCAAGAGTTTTCCAAACAATCCGCCTACTGCCTCGATCTCGAAACAACGGGTGTCGATCCAATCCGTGCGGCCATCGTTGGCTGGGCATTCTGCTGGACTCCGGGCGAAGGGTACTACCTTCCGGTTCAAGGACCGGTTGGCGAAACACTCCTGTCCAAATCACTGGTCGTCGATACTTTGCGGCCACTTCTGGCTGACCCCGCGCGACGAATGCTCAATCAGAATATCAAGTACGATTTGATCGTGCTGTGGCAGCATGACGTTTTTCCAGGTGCAATTGGCTTCGACCCGATGGTGGCCGACTATTTGCTGGATGCCGGAGCGCGCGGCCACAACCTGGGGGCTATTGCCGCCAAGCATCTCCACGCCGAAACGATTCCCATCTCTCAGTTGATTGGGACTGGTAAAAATCAAAAGAGCATGGCCGATATTCCCATCGCTCAAATCGCCGAGTATGCCACCGAAGATGCCGATCTGGTCATCAGGCTCGAACAGACCTTGCGTCCTCAGCTGGCTTCCGCAGGATTAGAGAAGCTGTACAACGACCTCGAACAACCGCTCATCCCGATTCTCGCTGAAATGGAGCATTGGGGAATCAAGGTCGATACGGCCGAACTGGCCCGCCAATCGAGTGAACTCAACGAGACTCTCGAAGGGCTGATTTCCCAGATTCATCAAGAAGCAGGCCGCGAGTTCAACATCGATAGCCCGCTTCAACTGCGGAAGATTCTGTTTGATGAACTCAAGCTCCCTGTCTTCAAGAAAACAAAAACCGGCCCCAGCACCGATCAGGAAGTCCTCGAACAGCTCGCTCCATTGCATCAGCTTCCCGCCCTCATTACACAGCATCGGCACCTATCGAAGCTGAAGGGGACTTACCTCGATGCCCTTCCCGAGCTGGTGAACCCCAATACTGGCCGTATTCATGCCTCTTTCAATCAAACAGTAGCCGCAACAGGTCGCTTAAGTTCGAGCGACCCCAACCTGCAAAACATTCCCATTCGCACCCCCGAAGGAAGCCGTATCCGTAAAGCCTTTATCCCTCAGGATGACAACTGGCTGCTGGTCTGCGCCGACTACTCGCAAATCGAGCTGCGGGTGCTGGCCCATTTCAGCCAGGATGCGGCCATGCTTTCGGCCTTTGCCAACGGAGTCGACATTCACTCCGCCGTTGCGGCCACGGTCAATGGCGTCGACGTTGCCGATGTCACCAGCGACATGCGGCGTGTTGCCAAAGCGGTCAACTTCGGAATCATCTATGGGCAAAGCCCATTTGGTTTGGCCCAGGCCCTGGGGATTTCGCGCGACGAAGCGACCCGCTTTATCGACGACTACTTTGCCCGGTACTCGGGAGTCACCCAGTTCATGGAAGGAGTCCTTGATGAAACCCTCAAGTCTGGCTACGCCCGCACAATCTTGGGACGACGTCGCCCCATTGAGGGAATCCGACCGGCCGGCCTCAGGCCTCAACAGCGCAACATGCCCGAGCGAACGGCCATCAATACGGTTATCCAGGGTTCCGCAGCCGACCTCATCAAGCAGGCCATGCTGGGGGTCACAGCCGCCATCAAGTCGGCCGGGCTGCAATCGCGGCTACTGCTGCAGATTCATGACGAACTGGTTTTCGAATGCCCGAAGACAGAGGTGACGTTGCTGCTCCCCATCGTCCGCCAGCAAATGGAAACCGCACTCCCCTTAGACGTTCCGTTGGCCGTCGATGTTTCGACCGGCCCCAACTGGCTGGAAACCAAGACGGCATGAGAGCGGGTCTTCAACTTTCCGCCAGCCTACGTCGACCACGAGCGGGAATGGGGGCCTGACATCTCCATCTCGTCGTCGTTCACTCGGCGAGGCTCGAGGCTAGCCAGCTTCTGGCCCAGCTCAACCCAAGTTTCCCGGTGGATGGTCAAAATCTTAATCGCATCCTCAACTCGCTGCGGGCTCCGCTCGACATCAGCCAGCACGAGGTTCCGGTAAATGAAGGCAAGTAAGCTCTTCATGCGGGCCGTCAGGTCGGGGTCGCCATCGGGGTTGATACCGCAAATCAACTCATTGACGAACTCGCGACTTTTGTTAAGCCGCAAAAACATTTCCTCGATATTGTTCTGCTGCAATGCTTCTAGACCCAGCCGCGCATGCCGCAACGCGCCGTCCACAACCAGCAAATGCAAACGATGTGGATTGGCTGTTAGAATCTGATTCTCAAGGTATTCGTTGACGGTACTCATCGGGTGCGTCCTGCAAGAAGAATATCAAGAAGTAGTCAGATTCATTGTGACAATCAGATCGCCGTTAGCTTCAGCTACCAAACCACACCACAAACGATGGTCACGAACTCTTAATTCCAATAACAATGCTAACTCACAACAGCTGCAACCATTTGCGACTTACTTGCTGAGGCTGGAAACATAGCTCGAAAGCGAAGTGAGTGCCGATTGCTGCGTAGAGAAGCCAGAGAGCGTGCTTTCGAGTTGTGACCAACGTACTGTTAATTGGTTGCGTTTCACTTCAAGTTGGGCGCTCAATTGATCGATCCGGGCCGACAACGTATCGCTACTGCGCTCATAGGCTTTGGCCGCCTGCGTTAATGTCCCTTTGTTTTCATCGTTAAACTCATCCAGGGTATTTGAAAGCTGTTTCCCAATCCCAGTACTAGTGTCAGAAAAAAACTTGCTTACTGCGTCAGGGCTATCTTGTAGCTTGGTATCAAGCACCGAAGAGTCAAATCGCAATTTGCCGTTGGTGCCCAGGGTGACACCCACGTCTGCCAATCCACGTACCCCATCGGTGCTCGAACCAAATTGTCTGGTGAACAGGCTGGTAAACCGCTGCTGAACACGGACAACCACCCCTTCCCCCTGCAACACCCCACGCCTATTGGCCGCTGCATCAAACGTCGTCAGGTCCGCAGCCTGATCGACGTACTTGTTATAGCCATTGACGAATGACTCGATCGCTGACGAAATCTTGTCCGTATCAAGCACGGTCGACACATCGGCGATCGTGCTCGACTCGTTCTTGATCGTCACATCGATCCCGGTGACAGGGCTGGCAAACGTGTTCGTGCGAGATGTCAAAAAGAACGCCGATGGGGAATTTCCACCCACCTTCAATACTGCGTCTTGACCACGAACCAGCTTGTTGAAGCCCAGGTTCAGCGAACTATCATCGATCACGACCTGATTAGCGGCTCCGGTGGTGGTCGAGGAAATTGAAAGCCGAAACGGATTGACCTGCGAACCCGAGTTCACCACTGCCGCCCGAACATTCCCCCCGAGGCCGTTGATCTTGGTGGTCAGCGTATCGAGAGTATCAGTCGCTGCAACAGAAATAGAAAGCTGCTGCCTGCCGTTAATTACCGGCTTGCCATCGACTCCAATGACACCCGTTCCAGCCAGCCGCAAATCGGTTGCCGTCTTACCACCCGATTCCTCAATCAACAGCGAGCCTGTCCCGGAGCTGTTATCGACAATTGCTATCCCGTCACCCGTCTCGTTGAGCTTGGCCGTAACATTTAGTCCCGACTGAGCATTGATGGCATCGATCACATCGCCGATTGTTTTAGTCGAACTTCCAACAGAAACAATTCCCAAGACTCCTGCCCGATTGGTGATCTTGAATGACCCCTGAGCAACCGCTCCGCCATTAACGCCGTAATTGGCCAGACTGGTGGCCTCGTTAACGCGGCGGATATTCAAGTTGCCGGACGAAACACTCGTTTGTGCCCCGTTGACGGTAATCCCCAGGTTTTGGGCCGTCGTCCCCGCT
>JAIXVG010000564.1 GCA_027483145.1 Planctomyces sp. | reverse complement strand
TTGCTGGCTTCACTGGCCAACAAGCGGTAGGAAGTACGCTAGTCGTACTCAAGCGCGAGCAATTGCCAGCCAATAACTTAGAAGCGGCAGCCCTGAGCGCCGTCGGCTCGAAAGGGGGCCAAGGGACCTCGACCGCGCCAGTACTGATCGATTCGGCAACCGGCAATCGGATGATTCCAACCCGGGAAATCGTGGTTGCGCTAAGGCCGGGCCAAACTGCTCCCACTTTGTTTACACGAGCAAACGGCTACGAATCGTTCCGCCCATTGAGAGGAACAACCGATCAGTTTGTCGTCACGGTGCAGGGGACTCCATCGCAAGCCTGGAATAAGGCCAACCAACTGCACGAAAGCGGGCAGTTTATGTTTGCTTCGCCTAATATGGTGATTCAGCAACGAGTCGACCAGTCTTCATCGGCGGAACGGCCTCCAGCGAATCAAGCGACCGCACCGGCATCGGCAACCCCATCGGGCGTTGGTCCATTCGCGACAACGAACGATCCTTTGGTTAGCCAGCAGTGGCACTTGAATAATACAGGACAAAGTGGCGGAGTGGTTGATGCCGACGCGGATATCTTTGAAGCATGGAATGAGCAGACTGGTTCTGCCAATGTGATTGTTGCTGTATTTGACGATGGCTTCGATTTAGGACATCCCGACTTAATTCAAAATTTTCTGGTCAATAACAGCGAGATTGCAGGGAACGGCATTGATGACGATGGGAATGGGTGGATCGATGACCGCAATGGGCTCGATCTTTCGTTTACGCCGACGAGTCCCGTTACCTACGATGGCGATCCAACTTATGAAGCGTCGTACGAGTCGCATGGGACTGCGGTCGCTGGAGTCATCGCTGCACGAGGTAACAATGGGATTGGAGTCAGTGGTGTATCCCAGCGGTCGAAGCTATTGCCAATCAAAATTGCTGACGAAGATCCTGTCAACGGCTTTTTCATTAACTTCAGCGCTTCATCCGTAGCGGAAGGCGTCTACTACGCCGCAGGTCGGACAGCGAATGGCACTGGTTCTTGGCGTGGGGCCGATATCACAAACCATAGTTGGGGTGGCCCGAATCAAGGTCCGGTGCTGGAAGCGGCCTTTGCCTGGGCGGCCGCAAACGGCCGCAATGGACTCGGCCAAGCCCAATTTGTGGCAGCCGGTAACAATGGTGGAGGGTCCATTAGCTCTCCTGCGGCCTTCGCCGGCGCGATTGCGATCGGCGCATCGAATGATTTCGATTTCCGATCGTCATATAGCCAGTACGGTCCCGAGCTAAGCGTTGTCGCTCCCAGCAACGGTGGGGCAGCAGGTATCACAACGACCGATATTCGCGGAAGCGCCGGTTATGTTGCGGGAGACTACGTTACAGGTTTTGGAGGAACATCTTCGGCGACCCCTCTGGTCGCCGGTGTTGCGGCCTTGATGCTGTCCAAGAATTCAAACATTTCGGCTGCCCAGATTCGCTCCATTATAGAGTCAACTGCTGACAAAATCGGCGGGGTCGTTTACGACGGTAACGGCAAAAACTTGCAATATGGTTATGGGAGAGTCAACGCCCAAAACGCAGTCAGTGCGACTCCCAGCCCGACTGCAGATGTTATTGTTCGTGACGGAGGGACAAACATTCCTGATAACTCAGGTACCGTCAACTTTGGCAACACATCCCAGGCAGGTGTCTATTTTGATAAGACATTCACTGTGTCCAACAACGGTTCGGTCAATCTGATACTTCAACCGGCCACAATTACCGGCGAAGGATTTACGTTGCTTTCGAACTTTTCTGCCGATCAATCAGTCTCGCCTGGCAGCTCGACCGAGTTGCGAGTTCGAATGACTTCAACATTGGCGGGACAAAAGTCAGCGACCCTGTCCTTCGCAAGTAACGACCCTGACGAGAATCCATTCAACTTTACGTTGCAAGGTTTTGTGGGCCCTCAATCGGCGGCCGATATTGATGTGCGCCATGAAGGGCTCAGTTTAGTAGACGGCGAAAACACAATTGATTTTGGCAGCGTCGCCGCCCTCTTTCCGACAAATCGCCGTACGATCGAACTTCGAAACGTTGGTAATCGAACTCTCGCGATTCAACCCGCCACGTTCTCTAGCTCGGGCTTTCGATTCATCTCGAACGTGCCCGTTCGACAATCATTGGCGCCCGGTCGATCGGTGAGTTTTACCGTTGAACTCGACGCAACAATTCCGGGGTCTAAGTCCACGACACTTACAATTCCCAGTAGCGATCCGGATGAGCCTGCGTTCCGTGTCTTCCTCAGTGGAAACGTGACCGAGACAATCAAAAGCTCGATTTCTGGCCGAGTCTTTAATGATCTGAACGGTAATGGGGTTTTCAACACAAATGAAGTGGGAATTGCCAATCGGACGGTCTATCTCGATTTGAACAACAATGGCGTTCGCGACACGGGGGTGGGAACAGCTCGCACACTGTCGGCAACAGGCTTACCGATTGCCGTCGGCGCAGCAACCGTTACTTCATCGCTGACGGCCAGTGGCTTGGTTGGTCGTATAGCGGATGTCAATGTTAGCTTGGATATCACTCACACGTGGGACGAAGATCTTGACATCTATCTCGTCGCGCCGAACGGCTCCCGAATTGCCCTCACTCTCGACCGGGGTAGCAATGGCGACAACTTCCGAAACACAGTGTTCGATGATCAAGCCATCACTCCAATCAGTAGTGGAGCTCCTCCCTTTACCGGAACATTCAGACCAGAGGAGCCGTTGTCGGCCCTTAACGGCCTTGCAAATCCTAATGGCGTTTGGTCGTTAGAAGTGAACGATGACTTTGTTGACGCCGATACCGGGACCCTCAACAGTTGGTCGATTGCTTTGAGTCTCGAAAGCGGCGAACCATCATTGCTGACAGACTCGACTGGCGACTTTACCTTTGGCGATCTAGCCCCTGGTACCTATAGGGTTCGCCAAGTTGTTCCAGCAGGCTGGAGACAGACAACTCCAACGGCAACAGCGCCGCTTACGGTTACGATTGGACCTGGACAGAACGTAGTTGAACAGAATTTTGGGACGCAATTAATCCCACCGGCTCCGCCAAAATCGTTGATCGACGACGGCGACTCCGGATTCAGCACCACGGGTCAGTGGGTGACAGCTACATTGGGTTATGGCAATGACCGAAGGCTGGCCGCAGCAGGGAATGGCAACGCAACAGCCACATGGTCTTTCAGCAATCTGCTCTCTGGCAGATATCGGGTGTTTGCCACCTGGAACAATCCGGCAGCCAATCGGGCCAACGATGTCCCGTTTACCATTCGCGAAACGGCTTCGGGGTCAAACCTACTCACAACAAGAGTTAACCAGCGCCAAGCACCTGTTGGCTCGACGTCCGAAGGGGCCGTCTTTCAGTCTCTGGGAACGGTTACCATCACGGGCAGCAGTCTTTGGGTTCAACTTCAAAACACCTTAAGCGGCCTTGTCACCGCTGATGCCGTCCGAATCGAACGTATTTCATGACGAGGTGGAGATTGGTGACTGACTTGCCGCGGGGAACCACGAACTTGACTGGCCGCTCGTTTTGCGATGCGAACCATCTGGCGACACTAAATGTCTAATCCTCGATGTGAATCGGTCCGCTCACAATGAGTCAGTTTTCTTGAGCACTGCCACGTTCGAACACGCTTCGGCACGAGGAGTTATGAAGAGGACGACCCGCTTGACAGCCTTCGCCGCCGCGGCTATTTTTGCCGAACCAATTCAATTGCTGGACGCCCGGTTCAGCCATTAGGCGAAGCGGTCGATATCTGTTAAGTAATCGGGCTGACCAGTAGAAACAAGGATGGCGTTTTTGACGCAGCCCTGATTCTTTGGCTCGTTTGGTAAAGGTCTGAAAGAAATTCCAGGGGGATTAGCTCAGCTGGGAGAGCGCTTGCATGGCATGCAAGAGGTCAGGGGTTCAAATCCCCTATCCTCCACTCGTTTTCTTGAAAACCCGCTAAAACAAGCGGGTTTTTTGCTTTTATGGTTTCAGATTCTTCGCCATTTGCCCCAGTTTCTTGCCAATTTACGGCGATTTTCACAGCGCTTTTTGCACCAAGTTGTTCAGTACCAGTTTCCGCGATGGCTGCAGCCCAATGTTCCGGGGTGGTTTGCAGGTAGTCGGCGTTGGCGATTTCAACCGTGTTACCCAGCCAGCCGCAAACCGTGTGGCTTGGAAAGCCGTTTGTCAGATCGGTTTGGCAAGATGATCGCAAATTGTGAAACGCTTGTGGCCAGGCGTCCACATTGGCCCGCTTCAGAATACCCGTTAGCCGTTGCCGAAGACTGCAATCGGACCAGAAGCCTTTGACTGCTCGCCTGGCAGATGGCTATCGCCTGAGATCAGCGAATACGATGTCTTCTCCGGCCAGTGCTGATTCCCAACGGTCTTCCAGTTAGGACATGTGCTCCAATACGTGAGCACTTGGTGACGAGCAACTTCTAACGCCTACAACAGGAACTCCTCATCCGAGCGAAATGTTGGAAAACTCCGCCAGAGCTCCAAGCTCGTTTCCTGGAAGATGTCCGAAGTGGCAATCGGATCGTGAACCAGAGAACGAATCCGCACAGCCACCCGAAACTGATCGCGGGTGAAGAGCTTCAAAAACTCCTCGTATTACTCAGGATTCCTCAGCAAGTTTTCAGTCATTCCCTTAGTTGTCCAAAATGCCTGGAGATGGTCTGATCAGCCGACGGTAAGTTATTGCCGTTTTTCTCAACGAATTGGTACCCTTCCGTTCCAGTCCCAAGGAAATTCTCTCAATAAGTACTAAACTGGCCAATTGACGGAGATAACGAGTATGTAGACGTACTCGTTATTCCTTTTCAGAGCGTCATTCTTCATGAGGGTCATTTATGACTCGCAGACTCACGATTCTAAGTGCCTGGCTGTTGTGTGCTTATGTGCTCATCGGCGCGAGGTCGACTTCCGCTCAAGTTGATTTTCGGGAACAGATCGCTCCTCTTTTCGAACGACGCTGTGTTGGTTGCCACAACGATCAGCAAGAACAGGGAGGGTTCTCATTGCAGACCCCTAACGCGGCCTTGTCTGCCGGGCATATCGTTCCGGAAGCCCCAGACGCGAGTCATTTGCTGGAACTGATTACTTCCCGCAACGGCAAGGCAGAAATGCCAAAGGATGCGGACCCACTGAGCGATGAAGAAGTCCATCTCGTTCGTGAATGGATTCGCGAAGGGGCTCAATGGCCTGCAGGCTTGCAACTTAAAACCGCGCAGGTCAGTAATTTCGCTTGGTGGGCTTATCAGCCGCTTCAATACTCAGCCATCCCGGAATCGAACGATCCATGGGCAAAGAACGCAATCGATCGCTTTGTATTGGCCAAGCTAATTGAGAAGGGGCTTCGCTATTCCCCTCCTGCAGATCGCCGAACCTTGATTCGCCGATTGACCTACGATCTGATCGGCTTACCACCAACTCCCGACGAAGTTGCTGCATTTGTTGAGGATACCGATCCTCAAGCTTACGAGAAGCTAGTTAGCCGTTTGCTCGATTCCAGTCATTATGGGGAACATTGGGCGAGACATTGGCTCGACGTTGCCAAGTACGCAGATAGTTGTGGCTACGATAAAGATAAGCTACGGCCGAATGCCTGGCCCTATCGCGACTATGTGATTCGGTCATTCAATAACGACAAGCCCTATCGCCGCTTCGTGCAAGAGCAGCTCGCGGGTGATGTTTTGTTTCCTGACGATCCAGACGGAATCGTAGGACTCGGATTTCTGGCCTCAGGACCATGGGATTTCATTGGGCACGTTGAAGTCTCAGAATCGAAGATCGATGGCAAGATCGCCCGCAATCTCGATCGCGATGACATGGTATCGGGAGTATTCAACACATTCTGTAGCTTGACCGTGCAATGTGCGCGCTGCCACAACCACAAGTTCGATCCTATCACTCAGGAGCAATACTACGGCCTTCAATCAGTATTTGCTGCAGTCGATCGAGCCGAGCGGACGTTTGATGAGAATCCTGCAATCGCAAAACGGCGGAAAGAATTGCAACTGGGCCTTCGCGACTTAACACGTCGTCGTCAGGCGATCGACGATGAAATCACTTTGGTTGGCGGGGTCGCACTGGCCAATGCACGCATCGAAGTCGCCGAGCTTGAAAAGCTGCTCGCGCCATCGCGTCCACCCGAGCATGGCTATCACAGCCAGATTGCAGCTACCAGTGATGCCGAGAAATGGGTTGAAGTAGAACTGCCGAACGCAGCTGCCGTCCATCGCATCGTATTGCATCCGTGCAGTGATGATTTCAATGGGATCGGCGATGGCTTTGGGTTTCCCATTCGATTCAATATCCAAACCTTCGACTCCACGGGAGCGAGGACGTTGATTCGAGACGAATCGACGAAAGATTTTCCCTCACCAGGCATCCGGGAGATTGCAGTTGATATCATGGAGGAGAACGTTCTTCGAGTGCGAGTCACGGCAACCAAGCTAGTTTCTCGAGGAACGGATTTCATTTTCTCGCTGGCCGAGTTAGAAGTCTTCTCTGGCGATGTGAACATGGCCTTCGGCGCCACCGTCCACTCTATGGACTCCATTGAATCGCCAATTCGCTGGAGTCAGCAGAACCTCGTCGACGGCAAATGGCCTCGCAGCGGAGAGACGGAAGTCGTATCCAAGCTTGACGCGGCCAAGGCTCGCCGTGACGCTCTTTACAACGAACTGCTTGATCAACAATTGATTGGTACCAATGTTTCAAGACGTGAGCAGCTTCACGTTGACGCGGACCACATCAGCAAGTTTGAAGCGGAGCTAAAAGCACTTCCAACTCCAAAAGCCGTCTATGCCGCGGCGACCGACTTCAAGCCGGAGGGAAACTTTCGCCCCACAGGTGGTCAACCACGCCAAGTGTTTGTACTTAATCGAGGTGAGGTCACGCAGCCTGGGCCGCGTGCTGTGCCAGGAGTTGTACCATTATCCGAGCTGTCGCAGTGGCAGTTTCCACAGGACGTCACTGAGTCAGAAGGAAGGGCGAAACTCGCTGAATGGATGGTGTCCCCCGAGAACCCATTAGTCTGGCGTTCGATTGTCAATCGAGTCTGGCAATATCACTTCGGAGACGGGATTGTCGCAACCCCAAACGACTTCGGCAGAATGGGAGACATACCGACACACCCTGAACTATTGGATCATCTCGCCATCACTTTCCGCGATGGCAATCAATCGATCAAAGAACTGCATCGCAGTATTGTTCTTACTAATACGTATCAACAAGCCAGCGATGACATCGCTGCCAACTCGGCCATAGACGGTGGAAACCAGTTTCTTTGGAGAGCTAATCGTCGGCGACTGTCAGCGGAAGAAATTCGCGATTCGATACTGACGGTCAGCGGCGCGATGAATCCAGAAATGGGCGGACCGGGTTACTATTTGTTTGCACTTGAGAAAACCGACCATTCGCCACACTTCGAGTACCATCGATTCAATCCTGCTGACAAAGCCTCTCACCGTCGCAGTATTTATCAGTTCATCGCCCGTTCGCAACCCAATCCGTTCATGACAACGCTAGATTGTGCAGATTCGTCGCAAAGTACTCCACGAAGGAACGAGACGTTGACTTCACTACAGGCGCTAACTCTCCTGAACAACAAATTCAACTTGGTAATGGCGGAGAAATTTGCCAAGCGACTTGAGAATGAACGAAGTGAATTGGATGAACAAATCCAGCATGGCATTCGTTTACTGGTCCAGCGAATGCCAACACACGCCGAGGCAGTCGATCTTTCCCACTTTGCAAGATCGCACGGTTTACCCAATCTGTGTCGACTGCTGTTCAATTTGAGCGAATTCATTTATGTGGATTAGCGAACGTGAGTACCGAGATGAATAACCGAAGATCATTTCTATCGAGTTGTGGGGCTGGTTTCGGCGCCATGGCATTGAGTGCGATGCTGCACGAAGAGTCGCGGGCCGCAAACGATGGAGCACTTCGAGTCCTGCATCATCCGCCCAAGGCCAAACGTGTTGTACAGTTGTTTATGGCAGGTGGGGCAAGTCAAATCGATTTGTGGGACTATAAGCCGATCCTTGAGAAGCGCCACGGCGAGCAATCCGATTTCGGCGAGCACGTGGAGACATTTCAGGATGGGCTTGGGCCTTGGATGAAATCACCTTTCCGGTTTTCGCGGCATGGTGAAGCAGGGAAAATGCTTAGCGAGGTTGTCGAGCCATTGGGTGAGTTTGTGGATGACATTGCATTCATTCACAACATGGTTGGCAAGACGGGAGTTCATTCTCAAGCAACCTATTTGCAAGCGACAGGTTTTCAGCTTCCCGGATTCCCTGGGATGGGTTCGTGGGTGACCTACGGGCTTGGCAGCATGAACGATAACTTGCCGACATTCGTTGTGCTGCCCGATCATCGTGGATTTGCAAGCAACGGTCCCAAGAACTGGGCTTCCGCATTTCTGCCAGCTTCCGCGCAAGGGACAGCAATCTTTCCACAGCGTGAGGAAGCGATTGAAGATCTCGTGGCTCGCGCCGATTTCATAACTAAGACAAGCGAAAAAGATGGCATGAGCTTGCTCCATCGCATGAACCTTCTTCATCAGGAAGTGCGAAGTACCGATTCGCGACTTAATGCTCGTATTCGGTCATATGAGTTGGCAGCCGCGATGCAACTGAGTGCACCAGACGCGCTAGACATCTCGGGAGAATCGCAAGCGACGATGGCGATGTACGGACTGGACCGCATTGGGGCAACGTATTCAGATGAAATTAACCCTGCGGAAGAAGCTGAGTACTTCGGACGCAAATGTTTGATCGCACGCCGTCTTCTGGAACGGGGAGTTCGGTTTGTGCAGATCTGGTCGGGAAATGACAACGGATTTCCTCGTAGGAATTGGGATTCGCATGAAAATCTTCAGCGGGATCATGGACCTTTGGCGCGGGGTATGGCAGTCGGGACTGCTGCACTTCTAAAAGATTTGAAGCAACGGGGACTGCTTGAAGATACGATCGTCTTGTGGACATCAGAGTTTGGCCGGATGCCCAGCTCGCAAGGGGGGACTGGTCGGGATCATAATCCCTACGTCTTCACCAACTGGTTATGCGGGGGGGGTATCCAGGGAGGAATTACCTATGGTGAATCGGACGAGTGGGGCTATAAGCCACTAGAACGTTCACACCCAACACAAGTTTACGACGTTCACGCCACGATCCTGCACCAGTTAGGGATCGATCACAAACGCCTCACCGTTCGCCACAACGGAATTGACCGCCGCTTGACCGATGTGCATGGCAGAGTGCTGCACGAGATCCTCGTGAGCTAATTGAATTTGACTGCGATCGTGTTGAAGCTAGCATCACCGGCTTCGGATTCCGCAATTCTGTTCTCCAATACTTGAAGTCGGAGTGCCTCGGCATAGCGAGTGGGCGGTAGTTATGAATCACAAAGCCATCGATCGATGTGAAGACGAAGTCCGCCCGATAGGTCATCGATGCGATCTGGACGTCTTACAACAACAGGTTAGTGACTTGTGCCAATGAACGCCGAGGACTGAGCTCGAATTGCGATATTCCGCCCCCGCCTGGTTTGGAAGCGTTAAGCCGTAAGCGAAATCTGCCGACCTGGAACGGGCGAGGCGGTTCGGCGGCGGCTCCTCAGGCAAAACATACTTCTGGCAACTACAAGAGCGAATCAAGGTACTGCGCAATCCGGTCCTTAATCTCGTCACGGACCCTGCGGAAAAAAACCATCTTCTCATCATCAGGCCCACTGGCATCGGCCGGATCATCAAATGGCCAGTGGTGGGTCTGTTTGGCGGCAGTGAAGACTGGGCAGGAGTCTTTCGCGTTACCACAGACGGTGACAACCAGATCAAACTCGTGATCGCGAAACAGGTTGACCGACTTGCTTTGGTTAGAAGAGATATCAATCCCCAACTCGCCCATCGCGCGAATGGCCAGCGGGTGGACATATCCAGATGGCTTACTGCCAGCCGACTCTGCCTGCCATGATCCGTTGCTGAGGTGTACCCATAACCCTTCAGCCATTTGAGAACGGCACGAGTTTCCGGTGCAAAGAATTAAAACGCGAGGCATAATCGATCCTGAGGGTGAATCACGTTTTACGTCAACAGTTAAAGCTTTCGCTTGAATGCACCGGTTATCGAAGCATGCCCCATCGAACAAGCTAAGGGGCTGAGCCATCGGGTGGCGTCACAGGTAAGTTGATTTGTCGCTGCAACAGAGTCCCCGCGACGGCACCAATGGACGGGGCAACAAGGTAAATCCATAAATGAGTCCAATTGCCACTGACTAGAGCAGGGGCCAACGAACGGGCGGGGTTCATTGAAGCACCACATACCGGGCCAGCAAACATGGCTTCCAGTCCTACGACGCCCCCTATTGCAACAGCCGCCAAGGGACCGGCTCCACATACTGGTAGTGATACCTGCAGAATGACAAACATCAGGATACAGGTCAGCATGACTTCCAAGACGAACGATTGCCACCAAGGGCCTGCTGGAAGTGTTGCTCCGAGCGTTGGATGGTCGAGAAACAAGAGGCGCAGCAAAAAACCAGCGGCCATCGCTCCAGCTAACTGACTGCTAATATAAGGAAAGATATCTTTGCCGGGAAACCGGCCTGCCAGATAAAAGCCAAGAGTGACAGCCGGGTTTAAGTGGGCACCTGAAACCGGGCCAACCGCATAAATCATCGACATCACCACCAAGCCGAAGGTGAACGCAATTCCGACATGCGTAATCGCCCCATGGCTGACATCGTTGATGACAATGGCTCCGGTCCCTGCAAAAACCAGAGAAAATGTCCCGATTGCTTCGGCCCAGACGCGGTTCACTAGCAGTCCCTAACAAAACGCACGACACGGAGACAGAGCACGGAACACTGCAAAATCCATCGCGATATTGGCCCACAGCATCGACGCCGGCTTAACGATCGACTTACGGATCGTGATTAACATTTCACCCGGCACTTTCTAACCGGCGCACTCAGATTTGAACTTACACTCTCCCCACGCCAGGCTACTTGAGCGCATCTCGGCGGCAGGCCAGGTCGGCCATCAAGACCGTTTCGATGCATGAAAAGAATCCATCAAGGCACGCACACTTTAACTGGTAGTAACTCATCGCTCCTTCTCTACGAACGTCAACAAGCCCAACGTCTCTGAGAATCGAAAGGTGCTTCGAGACGGTTGACTGGTCGGCACCAACGATGGCGGTTAGTTCGGTGACGGTGTGTGATTTCTTTTGAAGCAGATCGAGCATCAGCAGGCGGCTGGGATGAGCCATCGCTTTGGCAATTTTTGCCCGTGCTTCATACCTCCTGAGATCGATTGCTTTAATGGCCATATCGCCATATTGGCAACACTAGAGAGCTCTGTCAAGAATGCACACACTTGAGATGCATAGCCAAGCACTCTTCACGGGCAGCCACCGGGCGATTAGCCCGTATTGGTACTGTCGCGAAACAGACCATCGAACACGAGTCCTCCACATAGGACGCATCTCGCCCCAACAAATCATTTCTGCTCGCCACCGTGAACGGACCCAATAATCCCTTGATTGGCGATCACGAAACGGGCCTGGCATGCCTACGGGCCAGGCGTTCAATAGCCGCAGCCATTTGGGGCAGGGGGATCACTTCGTCAGCCAGCCCGGCGACGACGACCGCCTTTGGCATCCCGTAGACAGTGCAGCCATCGGCATGCTGGGCCACAACGTAGGCTCCCTTTGCCTCCGCCAATTGACAACCTGCAGTTCCATCCCGGCCCATCCCCGTCAGGATCACAACCAAAAGCTGACCATCCAGCAGCTCGATGGCTGAACGAAGCGTATAGTCAACCGCCGGTCGACAGCGATTCTCGTGCGGATCGTCAGTCAAGCGCACCACCACGTGATCTTCAATCAATCGCGTTAATCGAAGATGGCTGCCCCCTTTGGCGAGTACCACTTGCCCGGGGCCAACTCGCAACCCGTCCGAAGCTTCCAGTACTTCGACTTCGCTCGCTTCGTTCAGTCTCGCTGCTAACGTTCCAGTAAACCCGTCGGGCATGTGCTGGACAACAAACACTGGAGCGGGAAGATCGGCAGGTAGGTTAGGAATCACCTGGGCTAACGCGTCGGGCCCCCCGGTCGAGCACCCAATTACGATGGCCCGTAGATTGAGGCGAATTTTAGAGGCTGCACTCGGCTTAACGAGAGCCCGTGCTTCGGCGCCTCCCTCATCGATATCACCAGCAGCCAGAATTTTTTCAGCCAGCGAAGCCTTCAAGGCGGCCTTGTTCTCAACCGGGTCTCTTCCTGAGGGCTTAAGAATAAAGTCAAACGCTCCTTCGATCAGAGCATCGGTCGTGACTTGCGCCCCGGCTGCGGTCAGGCGACTGACCATCACCACTTTCGTTCGAACCCCCAATCGCTTGATTTCCCTCAGTACGTCAATGCCAGTCATCCCGGGCATCTCGACATCAAGGGTCACCAGATTAGGCTGCAATTCGACGATCTTCTCGACAGCCGCCTGTCCGTCGCTAACACTCGCGACGACTTCGCAGTTGGGAATTTCGGTCAGCACATTCCGCAGCATTACTCGAAACAGGGCCGAATCATCGACCACGATCGTCCGAACAACTCCCATCCGTCATGCATCCTGCAAATTCTTGGTGAAAAACGATAAAAGCTTTTCGGGGTCGAATGGCTTAACAATAAAGTCGATCGCTCCGGCGATGATGCACTCTTTGAGCTTTTCCTTTTGATTGACGGCACTCACCATCACTACCTGAGCAGTCGGTTCGACTTCGCGAATGGCCTTCAGAGCTGCCAGGCCATCCATTTCGGGCATCACCATATCCAAGGTGACGAGGTCGGGCCGTAACTCTCTGAATCGTTGCACACCTTCGGCTCCGTTGGAAGCCTCAGCTACGATAGTCCAGCCAGCCTTGAGCGCGATCTCGCGGATTTTCATGCGCATAATCAGCGCATCATCAATGATCAATAAACGTTTCATATTGCTTCGTCTCTTCTCAATCCCAGACGGCTAAGCTGACTGCGATGAACGCTTACCCAAAGTAACTCACCGAGGCGAATCGGCTGCCTTCACAACAGAACCGGCTCGCCGCCGACAATCTCTACCGTGACCTGACCCGATTCGACATCATAAGCCATTCGCCGGCCTTGCAGGCCTCCACAATGCCGCCCGGCGATCGGAATATCGGCCAATTTCAATAGCGTTTCGACCATTGCTATATTCTGCTCACCAATGGCGTT
>JAIXVG010000005.1 GCA_027483145.1 Planctomyces sp. | reverse complement strand
GCGTCAGCTTGAGGATGAGCTTTAACGGTTTTGGCTACCTGTGTTTCGGGTGACAAACCAACTCGCGCGGCTGACTCACCAACTCTCCGACCCGCCCTGCATTTCGCCAGCTAATCTTTAAAATGGCCAAACTCGGCAGCATTTGCCGTTCTTGGTACAACTTCGGCCGTCACTTCTTTGAAGTGCCAGGCAGCCCCAAGCTAACCAGGTTCCAGCTCTTCGACCGAGAATGAAGCCGACCGCATGCCGTTTGATTCGTTAGGTGAACTTGTCCCAGCTCTGGCCGATGCTGGCGAATTGATCCGCTGGCCTCATAAGGTTGACCCAGAGCAAGAAATCACCGAGATCGCGCGGCAAGTCAATCAGCGATGTCTAGCGGAAGGAGAGTTATCTCCCGCGATCCTCTTTGAAAATGTTCGCGGCTCAAGCATACCACTGGTGGTCGGCCTGACTGGCAGCGAACGGCGCCTTGCGATTTCACTGGGGATTCAAAACTTCGCCGAATTAAACCACCGGGCACAACAGACCCTGTTGCCCACCCCTCCCAGTGGATGGCTCGATGGAATCAGACAAGTTCCAGTCGTCACTCAGCTATCGCGGCTCGCTCCTCACAGTGTCAAAACAGCTCCTTGCCAGCAAGTCGTGCGACTGGGCAAAGACCTCAACTTGTGGGAACTCCCCTTTCCCAGAATGTGGCCTGGCGAAAGTGTCGCCAGCCTGACCGCAGGCCTGGTTGCCACCAGAGACCCTGTGACCAAAGAACTTCATCTTGGTCGGCAGCACCTGATGGTTCTGGACCAACAGGCCCTGGCAATTAGATGGCAATCGGGCGATATCGGACTCGAACATTGGCAAACGGCTGCCAGGTTAGGTCAACAACTTTCTGTGGCCATTTCACTGGGAGGAGACCTTTCCCTCCTGCTGGCAGCCCAACAGCCCTCCCCCTTACCAGTAACCGGCTACCACGCCGCAGGTTGGTGGCGCGGTCAGCCCCTCGATGTAGTGAAGTGCCGCACAAATGACCTGGAAGTCCCCAGCCAGGCCGAACTGGTTTTGGAAGGCTACTTCGATACATCCGAACCACCCGTGACAAACCTCGTCAGCAGCGATTTCTACGGGGTCTATTCGGCAAGCAGTGCGATGCCCATCATTCGCCTGACCGCGATGACTCATCGGGCAACCTGTTTGCTTCCGACCATGTTGACCCTCGAACCTCCCAACGACCTTTACTGGCAGCGACGAGCACTCGACCAGCTTTGGTCACCCGTCCTCAAGCACCATTTTCCTGCATTGGAGTCGATCTATTCCACCCCGGCCGGTAACGGAGATCATTCAGCTGTCATTTCCCTCAACAAGACGAAACCGCAGCAAGGGATTCAGGCCTTGTATGCAGCTTGGGGATCTCGTCGATTCGCTTCATTTAAAACCCTGGTGGTTGTCGATAGTGATTGCGATCCGACCAACGAGCGAGCCGTCTGGGAACGAGTATGCCGGAATTGCCGGCCCAGCCACGATGTTCACCTGTTCCCTGGCCTCCCCCATGCCTCAATGGCCATCGGCGAGGCTGCCTCGGGGCTGCAAAAGTTCGGCCTCGATGCAACCGGCAAGCTGGCCGAAGAAGCAGCCCCGGCCAAAATGACGCAGCCACTTCAGATGCGTACCGAGCTGGTCACCACTGTTCAGAACACCCTATCCCAACTCGACTTCCGGGTTTTGAACGGCTCCAGCGGTGTAACCCGTTAGGTTACTTCAGGGATTACGGTTCTGGCTGGTAGCAGCAGTATTCTGCTGTTGGTCTCCTCCAATGCCAGTCCCATGTTGTGATGAACTGGGTCTGATCCGAACCTGAAACTTCGATGGGGCATCGCTGGGTTAGACCATTTGTCATTATTATTCATTGCACCTTATCACCCGATTCACATTCAGTAAGGACTTGCCAGTGATTGCGCCCGCAGCCGAGGCCTCTGATTCAACGGCAATCACTCGACCAAGCGAGGCTAACAGCCCGGAAGAAATGGTCGACAAAAGTGGCTCGCGGATTCAGCAGATGTTCGGCGAGATCGCTGGTCGGTACGACCTCTTGAATCGCCTCCTCTCGGGAGGTGTCGATGTCTATTGGCGGTGGGTCACCATCAATCGTTGCCCCCCACAGGGAAACGACCCTATTCTCGACACCTGCACCGGTACGGGTGACCTGGCCCTGGCCTATTGGAACAAGGCCAACCGAAAGGTCCCCGTCATTGGCACCGACTTCACCTTCCCCATGCTGGCTATTGCTCGTCAGAAACAACTCAAGCAAAAGGCCAACCCGACTAACGCCAGCCTCGACTTCATCGAAGCCGACTCGCAACAGCTTCCCTTCGCAGCCAACCAGTTTCAAATCGTATCAGTGGCTTTTGGCCTGCGCAACATCACCAATACCCAGTTAGGCCTGACCGAAATGCTGCGGGTGGCCAAGCCGGGCGGGAAGATCGCGATTCTCGAATTTTCACTGCCAGGCTTGGCTCTGATTCGAGTCCCATACGTCTGGTACTTCAAAAACGTGTTACCCAGAATTGGACAACTGCTGGCCCGCAATCGCCAAATGGCTTACGAGTATCTCCCTCAGTCTGTCTCTCAATTCCCTTACGGCGAAGAACTATGCCAGATCATGCGCGAATGCGGCTACGTCGATGTAACCTGCACGCCACTCACGTTTGGGATCGCATCGCTGTACATTGGCTCAAAGCCGAAGTGATCTCTGCTTGGTCGTGACTTTTCGTAAAGTTGTCGAAGGCCCTCACTAAATCGGCGTTCGCATCAGGCCGAACCTACACTTCGTCTTTGCAAAGAAACCCACATGACACCAATCGTTCTCGCCATTACCGGGGCCAGTGGTGCCATTTATGGCGTTCGGCTGCTGCAGACCCTCATCGCTGCTGGCCAAACGGTTGAGCTAACAATCAGCCCCGCCGCGACCGAAGTTTTGCAGCACGAACTGGGCCTCAAGATTGCTCTCGATCACTTTACATTCGAGCAGCTGTTACCCCCACGTGCCAACTGGCCTGCCAACAGCCCACTTCTAAAGTACAGCCTGGATAGCCTCGACCCCTCTGCGTTGTCTGGCCGCGCTGGGCCAGGTGACTCGACAGCCGCTGGAGTGGTTCACTACCACAACCATCGCGATTATCGTGCGGGGATTGCCAGCGGATCGTTCCTCACCAAAGGGATGGTGATCTGCCCCTGTTCGATGGGAACCCTGTCGGGGATCGCCCACGGCCAATCAAGTAACCTTGTCCACCGGGCAGCCGACGTCCATCTCAAAGAACGCCGCAAACTGATCGTGGTCCCGCGCGAAACCCCCTTAAGTTCCATTGCTTTGGGCAATATGCAGCGACTGTCTGAAGCAGGAGCTGTGATTCTTCCAGCGATGCCCGGGCTTTATCATGAACCAACCAGTTTGATTGATCTGGTTGATTTCGTGGTCGCCCGCATCTGCGACCAACTTGGTGTTCCCCAACGCCTGACGAAACGCTGGAGCGAAGACCAGTAGATGAAGCAGGCCTTGAGAACCATCCGGCCCCGTGCGAATTGCCCAACAGCAAGTAGATGTTCCACAAGAGAGCATTGTTCGTGCGATACAATCAAGCCATCCCCATACGAATAGCTGCCTGCGAAGTTGGTTGGGGGCCCCAACATGTCTTGGAACCCCCAACGCCCTCGCGTTCCCTAACACTCTCGCTACCGCCAAGTCAGTACTTCAAAAATTCCTTCCCCGTTGGCGACTCGTTCGGGTAAGGCCAGCAGTTGTTCGCGGTAAACACTTAACAGCACCGCGACACCAAAGAAGGCCCCGCCCCCAACCATCAAGTAGACCGAGACGGTTTGGAGTTGCTGCGGAAAAGGGATCAAGGCGAGCAGCGTCGCGGCATTCACTGCCAGTAAGCCGGCCCCAGCGAGCGTGGTTGTCCGCAACTGGCACATGATTCCCGTCCCCAACAGCACGATGGCAGCCGCAATGCCGCCCAAGTCGTGAAACAGGACCCATCCGGAATGCTCAGTTCCAGGCCACAACCGCTGGTGAGCCAGTCCAACAGCCAGTGGAATGGTCAACAACAAGCTGCCGATCACTAGACTCAAGTCGACCGACTGATTGCGTTCTTCTTTTTCGGTGAACCAGCCCCCGTAGCCCCAGACCACCAGCACCGTTCCCAATAGCGTACAGAATAGTTCAACCTGCTGGATGGTGTTCAGGTCTGAAAGCAGCACGATGTTAATCATCGCCAGCAGAAGGTGGGCCAACCCCAAGGCAAAGAATGCGGGTCTAACGGCGCTTCGGCTGGTCAGGCAAGCAATACCGATGCCAGCAGCAGCTTGAATCACGGCTCGCACAATCAAGCTTGCAGTCACATCAGCGACTACGAACACCGACAAGTTCAGCAATAGTCCCGCAGCACTCGCCAGTGCGGCGGTCCATAGTCCCCATGTCACCCTCGAATCGTCCGCGTCAACTGTTTCTTGACCAGAGTGTGGAAACAAACGACATCCCACAAGAGCAGCGAGCCCAACTAAACTTCCCGAGGCGACCATATCTGGCACGCCTCCGCTGACACAATCCAAGAGGTTCGAAATAGCAATCCAGCCCGAGAACATTGCTAGCCCAGTCGACCACCTTCGATGTGTGCCCCAGGCCAGACGGCATTGCATGCCGCACATAGCCGCACTTAACAGCAACCACGTCCATTCCGACCTAAGGCCATGGTTGACTGTCCTCAGCAATGGCTCCTCCAAGACAAACGCAACCCCCAATAGCCAGTGCAACAGTGTCGATCCCGAGTCAAGTCCGATCTGGACCAGATAGCCAAGCTTTGGTTCGGTGATGCGGCGGCTTAGCAGCACGACTACTCCTAACATCACAACAGCAAGCGCAAAATGAAACAGAATCGGCAAATGAAGACTATCAGCGATGGCCATCCCACAGCCAACGAAACCTACCCCTGCCAGCACGCTATGCCACACGGCTTTTTTTGAACCCGCCCGCAATTCGATGGCCAAAATCGAAGTACTCGACCCTAAAGCCACTAAGCCGCACATAATCGCTCGACTGAAGTCATTTGCCTCGCGGAACAACAGCGAGACAAACAAAAGTGGACATTCAACCACGAAGGCTGCCAGCGCGAAGAAGCCAGCAACCAAAGCGGCGATGCTTCCCCATTCCCCCAAATTGGACGCCCAAGCCGAGTCCCGGTTAGTCGAATCAGAGGCTCGCTCTTTCCTTGCCCACGGTCTCAGGCAGGCGATGTTCGCTGCCACCGCAGTCGCTGATAACACGATCGAGAATGTCTTTGGCCCGATCGCTACATCCATGAGGTCCAGGACGATCACCAGTCCCCACATGAACGAAAGAAACGCCCCGATCAGGTATCGAAGCCCCCCTGCACCTCGTTCGGTCGACGCCATCAAGTAAGACGAAACGTAACTAAAAAGGCCCAGGCCAATCAGCAGCAATGCCATAGTCTGAGACGACTTGAACAACACCACGTCTGGCATTCCAAACGCCATCGTGGCAGGAATGAGTTGATAGAAATGGCCGTAGATCCGGCCAAGTGCCAATCCCAGCAGCCCGGCCGCAAGTAACACATGCCCCGAACCAAAGACCGCCCGACCGAACGTGCGGCGGCTAAACACAGGGTGATCAACCAGAAACATCCAGCGCAGTTGAATGCAAATAGTCCCCAGGACCGCCAATAGCGCCGACGGGGCCAATACCTCCCAAAATCGCCCCACCGAATGATCAGCCAGTAGCAATAGCCCAGTCAGCGCGACTCCACCGATCAGCGGGTAAACAAACCGATGGTCCTTCAAAAGGCCAATCACCCCCGCGTAGATCGCACAACATCCGAGGCCAGCCAACCACAAATGCCCTCCGTCAGCTAAGGTCACCAGTCCCTGGGCATCGTAGAACCACAAGTTCAGCGGCAATAGCAGACAGGCCAACAACGAAACCGCTAGGCCAGCGGTCTTCGACCTTGTCTTTACCTGCAGCCCCACGCCACTGGCCAGCATGACCAAATTCCCAACACCCAAACAGCAGGCGGCAAGCAGAGGGTCTTCAAAGACACCAACACTCCAAAGCCAGCCCACAATTCCCAGCACCAATAGTCCCGCCCCGACACACATCATCCTTCGCAGACCAGACGGATCGAGCAATCTGACTAGCAGCGCTGGCTTCCCATCGGTTGGCTGGTCTTTCGAAATTGGCTCGTCGTCGATCAGCCTCAGCAGGTCGCTGGTGGTAATGTGATTGCTGACGATGTTTCCAGCCACAACCAGTTGCCGAAACGTAGCCAGTAATGTCGCACGGCTGACAACTGAGGAGGGTTCGGCATTGGCAGCCATCGGCTCCACGCCGAACGACTCTAGAGAAGCCGATTCGATCGCTGCAGAAAGATCGGCTTTGGCAGCGGCCGATAGTCCCCCCTCCGCGACCCATCCATCGAGCAAAAACGCGAATTGTGAAAGCAAGTCGTCCTGGGCTGTCGGCATCGGTGAATTCCCCTTCACGGTTTTCCTCGCCCCAGCCAGACCTGTTCTGGTCTTCCGAGACTGAAAGCAGAGGCGGCAAAAGGAAATGCAGGTCCCATACCAGAACCACAACACAATTCTTAATCATATACTCAGAAAAGAGTTATGGAATTTATTGGTGTTCTGCTGATAATGCAGATATAGTCCCAACAAGCGCAAATTGCACCATGTACCAAACATTGAATGAACATTCCTGGAATAAATCGATGGACAACTTGGATTCCGTTACCCAGAACTTTCTGGAGGCAATCAGCGCCATCACCTACTGCAATCCGTTCGTCCCTGAGCGGATTGAATGGGAGGAGCGGGCACTAGGCTCGGCATTCATTCCCGAGCCAGATACCACCTGGAGTCGCGTTCCTGGAATGGGTGATCAGAACCGCCCCAATGTGGTCCAATTGACCGACCGGGCAAACCGTTTGGCAGAGAAACTCAGGCCCGCTTACCGCGCCGCCAGAACCAGCCGCGACAAGTTGGATGGGCTGTATCAAGACCTGGTGACCTACGTTTTGCATTACCGGCACTTTGCAGGAACGGTCACAGAATTCGACCGGAGCGATCCTTCAACGCTACGCCGCCGCTGGCAAAGCTTTCTGGATGACTATCTCCATTATCTCGGGGAGGACTCCCCCGCGAACGAGACCGGTGGAGGTCCCGAACATTTGTTTGCGCTGCTCGATCAAGTGCGGCGAGCTTTCTCTTACGTCTTCGATTTAATCGTGGGCGACTCAACTCCAGCCGCCAAGTTAAGAGCTGCCGTCTGGCAGTCGATCTTCACTCACGATATGCGGCGCTATCGACGCAGCTTGTATCGCCACATGACTGACGTTTCGACCTTGATTACCGGACCCTCAGGCAGCGGAAAAGACCTGGTTGCTCAGGCCATTGGCCAGTCGCAATATGTCCCCTTTGATCGAAAGTCGGTTACCTTTGCCGACCGCGGCCAGGCGCGCTTCGTGCCGCTCAATCTTTCTGCCTTCTCACCACAATTGATCGAGTCTGAATTGTTTGGGCACTCCAAGGGAGCTTTCACCAGTGCGACGACAGATCGACCTGGCTGGTTAGATCAGTCACCTCCGTGGGGCGGTCTGTTTCTGGATGAAATCGGTGAACTTGATGCAGCGATCCAAGTCAAACTGCTGCGAGTCATTCAAACACGGGCCTATTCTCGGTTAGGCGCGAGCGATGTCAGGCACTTTCAGGGCAAGCTACTGGCTGCCACCAACCGCGACCTATCAACAGAGATCGAGGCGGGGCGATTTCGAATGGATCTCTTCTACCGACTGTGCGCAGACCATATCGAAACACCGTCGCTGCGTGCTCAACTTGACGACCGCCCACAAGCCCTCGATCGCCTGATTCTCACGCTCGCTCAACGCATTGCCGGCGACGAGGCACCTACCGTCGCCGCAGAAACCCAGGCCTGGATTCATCAATCCCTGCCAACCGATTACCCTTGGCCCGGCAACATTCGCGAACTGGAACAATGCCTGCGGAACGTGATGGTGCGCCGAAGCTATTTTCCTCCGGTTGCTTCTCAATTCTCCAGCAACACCCCGGCCTGGTTAACGAGCCTCAGCAATCGCGAGTTAACCGCAGACGAACTGGTCCGCCGTTACGTGACCTGGGTCTACGCTCACGAACGAACCTACGAGCGAACCGCTGAAATCGTGCAGCTCGACCGCCGCACGGTCAAAGCCAAAGTCGATACGGTCTGGCTGGCCACAATCACTGC
>JAIXVG010000327.1 GCA_027483145.1 Planctomyces sp. | reverse complement strand
TGCGGGCCACCCGGTGAATCACTTGCTTGACGCTGCGTTCCCGCTCGGCTGTATTTGGCTCGCCGTAGAAGTACTTGCTGACAACGACGTTAGTAGCCAGTGCACTCCAGTGAGCAGGGATTTCACAATCCTTCTGCTCGAACAGGACCTTGCCGTTCTCGTCCTTAATGAATGCCGAACGCAACTCCCATTCGCACGTGTCGAAGGGATCAACACCGGGGGGGCAGAAAGACTGTTCAAACCGGAGGGGAGCGAGCGCTGGCATGTGTTTGCCATTGGTAGACCGGGCTGGTGCAGCAGTCGACGTAGCGCCGCCAGCACCGAACCCTGTAGAACCGTTTACTTCAGCCGAGGACATTCCATTCGTCTGGTGCATCATGCACTCCTCATCAATGAATAGGCGGCGGCGCACGGGCCGGCCCAATTCAAATACGCCGGGCACAATAGAAAGGTTCATCCGAACCGACGGAGGATGCGGGTAGCGAAGAACATTCGGCTAGCCGCATGGTTTCTGGAAGCTGTCATCCTGTCAGCTACTATCGTATACGATCGTTCAGAAACTGTACACAAAACCACCTGGTTTGACAAGATTGCCAAAACACAATCCCTTGTGGTCTTCAGTTCTGTGTGCCCCAGATTTCGTTATCAGGGGCGAGTGGCAGCACTATACGGCGCTGAGCGAGTGTGTCAATACGACCGCGTTCGTCGCCCCTGTTCAAATGGGTAAAACGAGCGCCTAAGGTCTGCAGCGATTGGAACTTAAACCGTTCAAAAAAAATGAGAATTCGTTCACAATTCTTAACAGAAGCGAAGGAAAATCTGGATTCAGCCAGCCCGAGAGCTGATAACCATAGCCTGTGGATGCGGGTCTGCAGAACGCAACATATTGTGGTAAAATCAGTTACGTCTTGTTACGAATACTTCAGTTTTCGGTGTTTTTCGCACTGGTCAAGAGTGGCTAGTTGTAAGTGATTATGCAATAAAAGTTTATGATTGATTGGGCAGAGCGAAGCTACTCGCTTGCCAGTAGGCGCAGGCACATGCCGAACAGCAGCACGAGCTGATGGCTACGGGAATGGGATTCGTTCTTTTCGCTGTAACCACTATTTCAGCATACACTTACGATCGATCATTCAGGCTTGCCGAGTTCGCACCAGGTATTCATTCGAACGCTACCAACAAGAAAGCGATCCACATGTGGACCGTTGTTTTGCTTGTTCTTTCCAACATCTTCATGACCTTCGCCTGGTATGGGCACTTGAAGGTCCAGAGCTGGCCTATGTGGCTGGCCATACTGGCCAGTTGGGGGATTGCCTTCTTCGAGTACTGCCTGCAAGTTCCTGCAAACCGTTGGGGCTACGGGCATTACGGCTTTAGCGGAGCACAGCTCAAGATCACGCAGGAAGTGATCACGCTGGTAGTCTTTGCCCTGTTCTCTGTCTCCTTTCTGGGCGAGCCGCTCAGATGGAACCATCTGCTAGCCTTTGCTCTGGTTGTGGCAGCCGTGGTAGTAATTGCAGAGCCTTGGCGACCCAGCCCTGCGCCCCACGCTGTCGCACAATCCTCCTTGCCCGACTTGGAACCCGGCCAACAACCTGAATGGGGCAAACCGACGATAGACTAGCGGCTGGTCATCGGGCTACACTTATGGAAGAAACCCCCTGAACAGAGTCAGCAGTTCCTCCCCTCAAGCGTCCCTCGCTTGTGTTGTTTCTTCAAGCCGTTTTCACGTCCCACAACCTGTGACTCTCAAGACATTCAGTCCGGCTAGTCTCCTGGCTTCACGAGTGCTGTCCGCTGGTCAACGTAGTCCCTGCAGCCGAAACGTTTATGGACTTGGTTTGATTCCCATAGCAGATAACGAATCACGCTGAGATATCAGTTTTCGAAAGAGGCGAGAATGCGTCAGAAAACAGTTCTATGTGGATTGGTGCTGGCAAGTCTGGCAGTCGCAACAGCAACCGAAGGGGCACCAAAAAAGCTCGACTTCACCCGCGACATTCGGCCCATTCTGTCGAACAACTGCTTTCAATGTCACGGTCCCGATAGCAATACCCGCCATGCAGGACTCCGACTCGATGAGCGGACGGCTGCACTGGCTCCTCTCGAATCGGGTCGGCATGCCATCGTTTCTGGTGACTGGCAAACCAGCGAAATTATCGAACGCATCCTGGCAGAGGACCCAGCCGTTCACATGCCCCCTCCAGAAAGTGGCAAGGCAGTCACTCCCGAGCAGCTTGAACTGCTGAAGCGGTGGATCAGCGAAGGGGCCGAATACAAAGGACACTGGGCTTTTGAACCCATTCAGGATGCGGTTCCCCCTGCGGTAACACGGTCCGATTTTGTCCGCAATCCGATCGATCAGTTCATCCTGGCGAAGTTGGAAGCAGCCGGCTTATCTCCTTCCAAGGAAGCAGACAAGCGGTCGCTGATTCGCCGCGTCACGCTCGACTTAACCGGGCTGCCACCTTCCAAAGAGGAGATTGTGGCGTTCGAACAGGATCAGTCAGCCAATGCTTACGAAAAGCTGGTAGATCGGCTGCTGGCCTCACCTCGGTATGGCGAACATATGGGCCGGTATTGGCTTGATGCGGCCCGATATGGGGATACTCACGGACTTCACCTCGATAACGAGCGATCGATGTGGCCATATCGCGAATGGGTGATCAATGCACTCAACAGCAATATGCCCTTTGATCGTTTTACGGTCGAGCAACTGGCTGGAGACTTGCTTCCCGGTGCAACCAGATCGCAGCGAGTGGCGACAGGCTTTAATCGCTGCAACGTCAGTACCAGCGAAGGGGGTGCAATCGATGAAGAGTTTCGCGTTCGTTACGCAGTCGATCGCGTCGAAGTTCTTGGAACAGTATGGATGGGGATGACTCTGGGATGCTCCGTCTGTCACGACCACAAGTTTGATCCGGTCACCCAGAAAGAGTTCTACCAGTTGTTTGCCTACTTCAACAGCATGACCGAGAACCCGATGGACGGGAATGCGTTGCTCCCCCCACCCACGCTTAAGCTGCCCAGTGATGACCAGACGTTGCAGATGGCCATGTACGAGCGGCAACTGGCTGAATCCCAGCAGCAGGTTGGGGTGAAGCTTTCAGCAATCACATACGTCGATGATTTTGACGCCGACTTGCCAGCAGATGCACTCGTTGCGATTGGGTTTGATGTTCCCTGGGTTGAAGATGACACGCCTGCAGGTGCAGTGAAGCAGGCTGAAGGACACGAATGGACGTTCGTTGGTCCAAACGAAGGACCAGTCTTCAGTGGGAAGAGTTCATCCAAGCGAATAGTTGCCGAGCAGGGTCAGCACTACTTTACCGGGGCAACCAATCCCATTGTGGTCGGCAGCAGCGATCGCTTGTATGCCTATGTTTATCTTGATCCACAAAACCCACCTAAAGCAATTATGCTGCAGTGGAACGATGGATCGTGGGAACACCGGATTCGCTATGGTGACAACCTGATTCCCTATGGTGAAAAAGGGACTCCGGCCCACATTCATATGGGAAACCTCCCCCCGGTGGGGCAATGGGTTCGGCTGGAAGTCCCTGCTGCAACGGTCGGCTTTGCCGAAGGGACCAAAATTACCGGGATGGCCTTCACTCAGTACGGGGGAACAGTCTATTGGGATCAGGCTGGGGTTCGGCAGAGCCTGGCCAACACCAAGTTTCGCTCGCTATTGGCATGGGAAGAGTTTGAGCGTGGCGAAGCCAAGTCGACTCAGCCGCCTCACATTCAAAACCTGATCAAAATTCCTGCCAAGGACCGTAACGCCGAACAAGCGAAACAACTTCAGGACCACTTCCTGCGTTTTGTGCATGCCGACTATCAGCCTCAGTTCGCCGAACTGAATACCCGCATCGATACCTTGACCAAACAAAAGACCGAGCTTGATGGGCAAATCCCCGCAACGCTGGTTTCAGAAGATGCTCCTCAACCGAGAGAAGCGTTTGTTCTGGTTCGTGGTGCCTACGACAAGCATGGAGATAAGGTCGAGCGGAATGTTCCTTCGTTCCTGCCGCCAATGCAGGCCGGTCAGCCCAACAATCGGTTGGGGCTGGCCAACTGGTTGATTGATCCGAAGCATCCCCTTACCTCACGTGTGACCGTGAATCGCTTCTGGCAACAATACTTTGGAACCGGAATCGTTAAGACCTCTGAAGACTTTGGATCACAAGGGCAACTGCCAACCCACCCAGAGCTATTGGACTGGCTCGCTAAAGAATTCATGCGGTCGGGCTGGGATATAAAGCACATGCAGAAGCTGATTGTCATGTCGGGAACCTACCGACAGGCCTCGGCTGTCAGCCCCGAACTGGTACAGCTAGACCCCGCGAACGAGTTACTGGCTCGCGGACCCCGCTTCCGGATTGATGCCGAGATGCTGCGCGATGGGGCATTGTTTGTCAGTGGCCTATTGGTCGAGCGGCAAGGGGGCAAAAGTGTTCGAACTTACCAGCCCGATGGAATTTGGGAAGCAGTTGGGTTCGTCGGAAGCAATACCCGCGACTTTAAGCGGGATCAGGGAGAATCGCTGTTTCGGCGAAGCCTCTATACCTTCTGGAAGCGAACAGCTCCTCCACCATCGATGCAGACGTTCGATGCACCCAGCAGAGAGACCTGCACCGTCAGGCGCGCACGGACCAATACTCCGCTGCAAGCTCTCGTGCTGATGAATGACGAACAATACGTCGAAGCAGCACGCAACCTGGCAGCCCGCATGCTGAAGGCTGGAGGACCAACGCTTGACGAGCAATTGGCGTTCGGATTCGAGAGTTGCACTGCCCGGCAGCCACAACCCGATGAACTGGCAGTGCTGAAGGGGGCCTATGCAGCCCAGCTGGCTGAGTTTCAGCAGGACATTTCGCGGGCTGAGCAACTGTTGTCAATTGGGACCTCTCCTCGCGGAGACGGGCTTTCAGCCCCCGAACATGCAGCTATGACCATGGTCGCTAACCTGATCATGAACCTCGACGAAGCCGTCACCAAAGAATAGGCGTCACGTGCGACTCGGCCGCCGTGGTCGCGTGCGGAGTGTCGTGGCCGCTTTAGTCGCGTCAGGGCACGGGCGGCGTGGCCGCTTTAGTCGCGTCAGGGCACAGGTTAGTCCACGAGGGGCTTTGGCCGCGGGGGAGCGGGTTGTTTTGGCTTGTTTGCTTTACTGGGTGGTTGGTGTGAGTGGTTAGGGCCAGTCAGGTCAGAATCGCAAAAAAACTGCCGGCAGCCTGCCTCGGATGAAACGTCTCAGGGGTGGTATCTTGCCAATGGGCGGTGTTGTTTTCCGCCCTTCGGACAGGTGGGACCAGCCAGAGTGCTGGCTACGTGCAATACCAGACTTTTAAGCCTGTTGAAAGCCGTTCAGAGATCTGCATC
>JAIXVG010000622.1 GCA_027483145.1 Planctomyces sp. | reverse complement strand
TTCCGGCCCCGTTCGGCCCGGCGATGACGTAGATGGTCGGTTGTTCAACCACGTGTGACACCTGCCGATCGATCAGGAACGGTGAACAAACCAATAGGATTGTATAACGACAGGCTCCGGAAGGCCAATGGGACCGCTGGGACTCGAACCCAGAACCAAAGGATTATGAGTCCTCTGCTCTAACCGATTGAGCTACGGTCCCCCAGGAAATTCGCCGCTGAAGGGAATCGCCCATATCCTAGCGACTCGCCACTGCCAATTTGAGGGTATGGCTGTAGCCAAAGGGCAAAACTTTCTCGAACTGGTTCAGTGGTAGGCGGGCTGGAACCGTTGAATCGGCAGGTCACCCAAGGACCAACGCCAATCAGATGGAAACCTGCCAAGTGCCCAAATCCATGATCAAGAAGAAAGCCTTCAATGTCAGTTGGACACTTCTCTAGTGAAAGCAATCCAGCCAGAAGAGCCAGCTCAGCGATGGAGTCTGGTCCAACGCAGGTGGGTTTCAGACGCTTCGGCTTCTGCTGAATGGTACTCGACCACTTGCATCGTCGGCTCGGCTGGGAACCAACTGGTTCCAAGCAGAATCTTTGGGGTAGCACTTTGGCCAGGGTAATCAGTTTGCCACACCCAGCCTTGACTGGCAATCGGCCAAGGTGGCGACTCCCAACGGGTATCGCTCACCTTTGGTAACCCAGTGTTGGTGACAAGCTGGCAATGCCACTCGCAGTTACTGACCAAACAGCTTGCTCGTCTGGCCGCTCGAGACGGGGGGCTTCAGCTTGGCTTTTCGCTTGTTGATGACGCCAGAAACCTGACCTGCGGCCTCCTGGGCTTTGACGGGACCACCCACTGTGCTACTGGCAGCACCGGCGCGGAGGTTATAGGGGCGTTCTTGTCCAGGAATGAACAGCCGGCGCTTGGTCTTGTAACCAATCTGGCCAAGGAACTCGTTCAGCGGAAGGATTCGCACGCCGTGCTCACGGGCTTCATTACGCAAGTCCTTCAGTTGTTCAGCCACTGCTTCAAACCGCTTTCGTTCTTCTTCGAGGGCTGCTGCACCTGCTTCAGGAATTTCGCCAATCACCAGATACTTGGTGGCTTCACTGATGCGATTGCCAGTCCGGTCGCCGTTGTCGTCGACTTCAGTGTCAATCTTCGCGCCTGATTGGGCCAGGACTTCCCGCAACAGGTCACGATCGCTCTTGCCATCGCCATCCAGATCAATCACACCAACGAAGGCAAACCGCTCGGTCCGACCAGGACTCCAAAGGGGAGTGTAAATCAAGTCCCCAGGTCCAATTGGTCGGTAGAGGTCTTCATCAATGATTTTTGCTTCAGCGAGGTCGCTCTTGATGATACGAGTGACTTCGATTTTACCCTTGATATCTTCCGGGCCACGGCCAACGCCAGTCCCAGACTTGTCATAAACACTGAATGTAGTCCGCTCACGCAGGAAGTCACGGCTGCCAATATCGAGATAGACCAACCGAGCGTTTCCATCGATCATGCGGATCGTGCCATCGGGTACTTCGAAGCTGACTTTCTTGACGGTATCGAGTTCTTCGCTAAGGCGGGCGTTGAGAACGCTCATTCGCTTGATTTCGTCATTCTTTTGCTTCAGGTCTTTCGTGTGGAGATCCTTCTCCTGCTCGAGCTCAAGCTGAATCTGGTTAAAGTCGTTCCGAAGGCGATTGATTTCTTTTTCTTTGGCCGAGATCGATTCAGCAGTTTTGGCGATCTGCCCGCGCAGGTCCCCTTCGGCCTTGGTCTTGGCATCATCGTGCTTATCGGTCCGGTCTTGATATTGCTTTTGGAGTGCCAGCAGATCTTTGTGCTCTTTGTCTTGAGTCGCTTGAATCTTGTCGCGGGCGGCGATGGTGGTATCCAACTCGTCGCGCAGCCGCATTAAGGTTGTGGTGTAAGTGGGTTGAGCCAGCGGGCCGCCGAGTTTAGCGAGGTCGTCACGCATGGCCCCGGCCACAGTGGCGGGGTTGGCGGGATTGGCAGGGTCTTCGACCGTCTCGAACTTGTGACCGGCGAGGCTCTTCAGCACTTCAATGTCGTTAAGCGCATTCTTCAGGCTGGCCAGGCTCTTCTGGTTTTCGGCCTTCGCCTGATCAGCAGCTTTGGTGGCGCTGGTGAATTCCCGGTGGAACATGTAGGTTGTGACACCTAAGCCAATGCTGAGCATGACAAAGAAGATAAGTGTCAGCAATTTTGCATCGGGCTTGTTCGCGGCCATGAGTACTGGTCCTCAAAGTGGGGGCGAATCCATGCCCACGATTGAATCGATTGCCCGCAGTTGAGAAACGTCGGGCGAATGTGGTAGCTGACTTTTCGAGCGTCAGCATAAGGTCGAGTCTTCGCGAAATGGTCATTCGCGCAAGTCCCGCTAGTGTAGCGAATTGAAGGGAGCGGTTAGTAAACGAATTTCTCGGAAATCAGGTAAAAGGAGAATGATTGGGGCAACGGACGCCCTCTCTACTCCCCTGTTCACCCAGGGTAGAGGTTACCAGATCGCGTCCATGCTAAGTATACTGCCCAAATTTTCACTGTGCGTCGACTCCG